>CALGEM010000190.1 GCA_937881505.1 uncultured euryarchaeote | reverse complement strand
GAACAAGATCCTGCCGTTCATGCCATTCAGGTCATGGATTTCCAACGCCATAGCGGTGGCTGGGGTTCAGGCTATTCTTCGTTCGCCAACGCCACCTTTGATCTTCCCAACGACCTCACCAGTTACGATACGCTGGAAGTCTATCACGAACACGCATGCTTTGAGCGAACCAACCGATACCAGAAATCAGATGGAAGTTATGGTGGGTGTCATGAATGGGACTACCTCGCTTACATGTTCATTTGCGATAGAGACAATGACACAATCTGCAACACAGAATCAGTTCGCTGGATCACTACCTACGGTCGCGAAGGCATGTGGTTGACTGATATTTCTCCGTACCTGTTTATGTTAAACGACGGCGAAGACCGCCGATTCAAGTACGCCGGTGCCAATAAGGGTGATTTGACTGTCACTTTCCTTTTCAGTAATTGGGGCAGCGGAACTCGAGCCGTGAACGCCACCTACGCCTTTAGCGGCGGTCAATTTGATGGCACATACAACAACGAATCTCGTTACAATCGACAGTTGAATTTCACCGTGCCATCTTACGCCACGAGTGTTGAAATCGTGGCCACCATCACCGGACACGGGTTCAACCAAGACACTGCGAATTGTGCGGAATTCTGCGATCACCAACACTACTACACGATGGGCCAACACCAAACTTACGAGTGGCACCCCATCGTCTACAACAGTGAAGGATGTGAAAATGAGGTCCGAAACGGTGTTGTTGCCAATCAATTTGGTTCTTGGCCATTTGGAAGAGCCGGCTGGTGTGCGGGACAAGATGTGAAACAATGGACGTATGACATCACCGATTGGGTCGATAACAGCACAAACAACACCAATCACCTTGTTTACCGTGGTTATTACAACGGTGCCGAATATGTTCCATCAGATGGCATCGGAAATGGTGGCCGAAATATTCGTGCCGTGGTGTGGGTTGTGTTCTACGGGCCTACGACGTGAGCGAAGGCGGTGGGGAGGCCAATTCTGAGCTCGCCTTAGCGACGACCCGCGTGTCCAAATGGACATAATCGCTGTCTCGACGTTGGGGCGTGAAGCCTGCACGAAGAATCGAGGATTGAAGTTCATGTTCAGTGGCGTCTAGTTTGCTTGTCCCCGAAGCAGAAACTACGTTTTCTTCCATCATCGTTGAACCGGCATCATCAGCACCCGCAAGCAAGGCCATTTGCGCAACATGTATACCCATTGTTGGCCAAGATGCCTGAATATGCTCAACATTGTCGAGGAACAACCTCGAAATCGCAACATGACGAAGATATTCAGATGAACCAGCACCCAATACATGTTTGTTTTGACCACGGTTTCGACGGCCAAAGGAATTCACTTCCAACTGAACTGGCCAGGCAATAAACGATGTGAAGCCATGGCCATGTTGGCTCATCGAACGGTCTTGCAACTCACGAATGCGGAACATGTGCTCCACGCGTTCATTTGACCCTTCACCAAAGCCAATGACATTCGTAGCACTGGTCGTCAAGCCTAAGGATTGGGCTTCACTCATCACCCGCAACCAATTCGCAGGTGCACCTTTCTTGGGCGAGACATCTTTGCGGACCTCTTCAACCAGCATTTCGGCACCACCTCCAGGAAGTCCGTGCATCCCGGCTTCCTTGAGGTGGACGAGGACTTCATGTGTGCTCATTCCACAAACATCGGCAAGACCTTCGATTTCAATTGGACTGAAGCAATCCAAGTCAATGGTTGGATGCTCTCTACGAAGGTGCTTGAGCAAATCAGTGTACCACGCAAAGGGTAGGGCTGGATTGACGCCTCCTTGCATGAGAATACGCGAACCCCCGATAGATTCCAATTCGCGAACACGAGATGAGATTTCTTCGTAGGTTTGTGTGTATGTTTCATCATGACCAGGAGGTCTGTAGAATGAACAAAATTGGCAATTGATGGTGCAGACATTGGTGTAGTTGATATTGCGGTCAACGAGGTAGGTGACTTTGCCATCTGGATGCATGGCCGTTCGTCGTTGATGAGCCGCTTGCATCAAATCGTGCAGAGGCGCATCATCGTAGAGTACGGTCGCCTCCTCTGGACTCAAGCGGAGGGAACTTGCGCTTTCCCTCGTCCAAGTGGACTGGCGCTCAAGGATATCCTTCCAACCCACGCGCTCACCTCAATCGAGGTCTTGACCAACAATCCGCTCAATGTCCTCAACCGTCTTTGGACAGTCTTCAGTCAATACAACAGGACCGTCTGCGGTAATCAGAACATCATCTTCAATGCGGATACCAATGTTTGCGTAACGCTCAGGGCAATCCACGTCAGGCCGCCATGCACCGAAGTACAATCCAGGTTCAACCGTCAAGCACATGCCAGGTTCGAGCAAACGTGGTTTCCCACCCGGCTTGTACACACCAGCATCGTGAACGTCAAGGCCGATCCAGTGGCTTGTGTTGTGCATGTACCATTTCTTCAAATCCCCTGATTCCATGTCGAGTGCCTCGTCCAACGATTGGTTGATGACCCCCAGTTTAATTAGGCCCTCAGCGAGGACTTTCCGGGCTGCTTCATGAGGCGCAGTGTATGCCATTCCAACACGGCATGCGTCAATGGCGGCAAGTTGAGCATCGAGAACGAGCTGATAGATCTCCCGTTGCGCATCCGAAAATGCACCGGAAATAGGCCACGAGCGGGTGATATCGCTGGCATAACCACGGAATTCTGCACCAGCATCGATGAGAATTACTTCATCCGAAGCACAGACATCCTGGTTGGTCGTGTAGTGAAGAATCGTGGCGTTTTCCCCACACCCAACGATGGAAGGGTAGGACCAACCTGAGGCTCCTGCGTAGGAAAAGAAGCCCTCAATCACCGATTGCAGTTGATATTCAGTGACACCTTCACGACTGTGACGCATTGCAAGTTCGTGGGCAATAGCAGCCACTTTACTCGCATAGACCATCTGCTCAATTTCCGAGGAGGACTTTCGTAGACGTAACTCAGCCAACATGCCAGACGGATCTTCAACGGCGACTGGCCCGGTACCGAAATGCTGACGAGCACGGTCTCGACGGCGAACAGCCGATTCAACCAAACGGTCAATACCAGCATGCACGCCGCCCCTGTGGAAGACACGACGAGCATCTGTCAACCAACCCTCCAATTTCTCCTCCAGTTGGTCGTTGTTGTAGGCCTCATCCACAGCAAAGTTAGAGACGGCTCCCTCAACTCCAGGGCGTCGGCCTTCCCAAATCTCCTTCAGCGTGTCTTGAGGTTGGACGAAGAGCGCAGAAATCCAAGCACCTTCCTCCTGACGTAGGACAAACACCGATTCGGGCTCTGTCCAGCCGGTCATGTACAACAAATCGCTTGATGTACGATAGCGGTATTCTACATCATTTGAGTGAACAGCGAAAGGTGGTGAGGCAAGAATCAGAACATCGTCCTGACGGAATTGGGAAGTCAAACGGTGTTGGCGCTCACGGAATTCTTGGATGGTCGTTTGCGCTGGACGGGTTGGCAACCTCGCCATGGCCTCTGCGAACATGCTTCACCCTCGGGGTTCGTCTTCTTCAATCGTTGCATCCGTTCGTTGACCGAACTCCATTGTCTGCACTTCATGTTGAGATTTCGAAGAACTCCATTTTGGAAGGTCCAAAGAAGGGGTTTTTCTCGAACGGAGAACCAAGACGGTGGCGATGATGCCAGCCAGGAAAATCAAGACGGGGAGTGGAACTTGTTGCTCATCCATTGTTGTCGTCGCTAGAATCTCCAACTCGACCACGGTCGAATGAGTTGCACCATCGTCGTCAAACACAATCAACTCAATTCGATGCAAACCCGGTTCAGACAGTTGGTCAGAAGCCAGTGTGGATGTACCACGAACCGAACGGTCGTCGTTGATGACCCAAAGATAGTCGACATTTTCATTGTCAAAACTTTGGCTGGCATTCAATTCCCAACCTTCTTCAAGTTCAAAACTCAATTGGCCCATATCATCGAGTATCATCCCGTCGACGGTAATTTGAGCCGTTGGCCGAAGGTTCAACACCGTGAAGGATTCTGATGCTTGTGCGAAGTATCCACCACGGTCTCGAACAGAGAGATGAACCGTGTAGACGCCTTGCTCCGTCAAATTCAGCAGTATATGGTCCTCGCTCACAAATTCATCTGACGAAGGTGCTCGGCGCTCCCCGTTTACCCCTTCAATGGCCCAGGTCATGAGGTAGGTGGCACCGGTGTATCCATCATCAAGGCTGGCATAGACATTCAACGATTCGCGCTCGTTCACCGTCGCATCGAGGCTCAATGAAACAGTTGGTGGCTGTGTATCGTGAAGGAAAACTGTCCTCATGACACCCGTTGTTCGTAGAAGTGAATCCTTCGCAGTAAAATCAAACTGCCAAAGACCTTCATCCAGTTGGAGTGAATCTGGATTGATGGTCAGGTGCAGACCTTCGTAGTCAAAGGTGAACGGAACATCAACTTCAACCGGCGTAACCGTACATACACCGAAAGGTGCGGGACAAACAAGAGCGGATACGCTGACAATGGTGCTGCTAGCAGGTGGAGAAACCAAACCAAAAGAGATGTTCAATTCTGATGCCAGTATAGCAACATGACCATCACCTTCCGACATCGTTGATGACTCAGGTCCAGGCATGGAATCGAGTTCGTGACTGAAGACAGGTCGATGATGGTTGATTCCTAGGTAGACGATGAGGCGAGACGAAATGGGTTCGACCGAAGCGTCATCGATGTTGATTTCAACAAAACATGTACATTCTACATTGGGGACATCAACCACCAAATTCCAAGAAAATTGATCCTCAGAAACGGGTTGAACGGAAGTCAAGAACGGCCCATTGAGCAAGGTGGTCGGGGTTTGCCCAGAGATGTTGACAATCGACCAGCTCGCATTCCTCAACGGTGCATTTGATGTGCCGCTAAGGTTGAGAACATCAAGAAACTGAACACCGTTAGAAGCGTCAAAATCAATAGCATTGGCCGCGTTGTTCTGTCCCGTATGGGTCGCCTGTGCGTCTAAGGACGCAATGCTCAACAACAGAAGGCTCACCATCAAGCACATCGTGCCTTTTTTGCTGAACTTCATCTGTTCCATCGCCATCAATCACTGAACGGGTCGCACAACTCACCCTGTCCGGGGTAGGACACTGGGTTTCTGGGGTTGGTATCCCACTTGTACTCACAGAAGTTCACGTGTCCATCACCATCGGTATCCACCATGCGATCGGCACCATCATACGGGTCAAATTGGAAGTGATACTCCCATCCAGTCGCCATACCGTCATCATCGTGGTCTTGGTAATACACTTCAGGTCCATCGTTCCAGTCATCACCGTCTGTATCGTTGGTGATTGGATTGGTGCCATTTTGCATTTCCTCATAATTGGTGTAATTCTCAAGGTTATCGTAGAAGCGCTGTCCATCAGGTGTATCGGGGTCGATATTGCATTCTGAATTGGTGGAATCATTGTAGCCGGGACAATATCGCTTGATGAGACCACTGCGGTTGAGACCGTCATTATCTGGGTCCTCAAAGCCGTCTTCGATTCCGTCCAAATCGCTGTCTGGCATCGAGGGGTCCATCACACCACGGGCGCCGTAAACACCAACGGTTTCGTTGTCTGCCAAACCGGTTTCAAACGCAAGTTGCGAGTAATAAACTTCCCAACCGTCTGGGAGAAGGTCACCGTCGGTGTCGTCGTCCACAGGGTTGGTGTCCCAACGGTCTGGGGCCTCCATGCCGTTGGCGAGCGTGTCGTTGTCAACGTCAAAGGTGTCGTCTTTAAGCGAGCTCAGTGATGGGTCCAAAGCCCAACGTCCATTACATCCATCACACAGACTGTTTGATGGCATTTGGAAACCTGTCAAGTTCATTTCACTGACTTGGAATTTAGGTTCAAGAGCAAAGCCACCGAGCCAATTCTGCCACACATAACCACCTGGTTGCATGGTACAGGAATTCGATTGTGTTGGTTCACACCCAGGTCGCTCCCATGTGGAGGTTGCCACCCAAAGGCTGTGTGAATTGGTGTTATCCTCTGCGGATTTCACCTGCATTTCCCAACCGTCCAGCATGCCGTCTGCATCTGTATCGTTGAGAAGCGGGTTGGTGGGGTTTTGGAACGGACGAGGGACGAAGAGGACTTCTTGTCCGTCAATAAGACCATCATCATCCGTATCGGATTTGTTGGCGTGGGTCAAGAAGTTGTCAGCACCTGCAACGACTTCTTCACCGTCTTCCAGCCCATCGTTATCGGTGTCGAACATGCAAGGGCTGGTGGAGTAGGTCTCGCCTTCCCACATGAAGTTGTCACCGGCTTCCTCAAGGTCAGTTAAGCCATCCGAGTCCGTGTCAGGATTGGAAGCGTTTGAGCCACCAAGGTTGCAAGTGGACGAGAATTCATCGTAATCAGAAAGACCGTCAGCATCGGTGTCGTACAAACCAGGGTCGGAGGTCACCCAAGTGGGTTGGACACCACGGTTAACGACCAGAATTTCCCAGCCCATGACTTCAATTCCGTCAATGAGGCCATCGGAATCAGTGTCGGCGTTGAGAGGGTTGGTGCTGCGACCGTCCAGAATACCGTCTTGGTCTCGATCGTTGGCTTTGTACTCCATCACGTTGGTAAATCGCTCTTCTTCTTCGACGATGTTCATCCAACTGAACAGACGGGATTCGATGCTTTGGCCAAGGACGACATTAAGCTCGTAAACGTAGCCATCAACTGGGGCACGCATGGGAATCACTTGCTGATTACCACCGGCCAGCGTAACACGGGCCGATGCCACCTGTTGGTTGGCTGAAACTTGCTGGCCGAGAACAACATCAACGGTGTGAACGATGGCGGTGTTTTCCAATTCACTGTACATGACATCGCCGTCAGCATCAAGGTCGTATCCGTCCATGTCGGGGTCTTGATCTCGGTTGAGAGCGGAACGTGGGTGAAGGCCGTTGGAAGCTTCCCACTGGTCAGGCATTTCATCCTGGTCGGTGTCTTCAAGCCATGGAGAGGTGAAGTTGCCCTCACCAAAGATTTGAGCAACCTGATATTCTTCGAGGTTGTTCATGCCGTCTTCATCCCAGTCCCCGTAGCCATCCGATGCGTTAGCGGGGTTGAGGACATAGGCTGCGCTCGGCGCCATGGAGGCGTCGGAATAGCAAAATTCGAAACCATCGGGCATGCCGTCGCCGTCGGTGTCCCAATCAGATGGGCCGTTGAGAAGACCGTCACCGTCCATGTCCATCAGGAACCAGTTTCGCTCAACACCAAAGAATGGCCCAATGTGGGGCAGGGGGTCAAGTAGCGGTTCGTTACAGTTTTCACCTAGGCCGGTGTAGAGAGCGATGGACACATTGGCTACCTCGACGATATCATCGATGAGGTCCATGTCTGAATCTCGTGCCGTGGGGTTCGTTCCAAATGCTTCTTCTTCGAAGTTGGCAAGGCCATCATCATCGGTGTCCAGAACCATGTCGCAGGAATGACGTCCGTTTGAGGCGAGCTCATCCCAGTCTGCCATGCCGTCTTCTCCGTTGAACCGTGTCTCGAGCGCATCGACCATGGCTTGGTCGAGGAGGAGGCAATCCCAGTTACCGTCCAGCGGGTTGAACAAAACCACTTCACCACCGGGGGTTTGAACGCTGGTCGTGTAGAGCGATTCCCAGCGGTCGTTCAGTCCGTCGTTATCGGTGTCTGCACGTTGTGGGTCTGTGCCGAGTTCTTGTTCGGCTTGGTTGGTAAGTCCGTCTCGGTCGGGGTCACCATTGGGGCCTTGACTTGGGTCTGGCCACGAATCCGTTTCGTTCTCAACTTGTGCATCACTGGAATCCTCGTTCTGTGTTGGGTCTATCTCCAAATCCTCGGATTCCCCGTTGTCAAGTGGATTGAGCCCGTGCTGAACTTCCCAACCATCACTCATCCCGTCATTATCGGTATCCGGGTCGTTGACGTCGGTACCGTACTGAGTTTCCTCAAGTTTGTCAGAAAGACCGTCCCCGTCGGTGTCGAGAGCAGCGGACATCAACTCGGATTCACCACGTATGTCTTCTTCAACCGCACTTTCGAAGCCACCGATGTCTTCACTGGTTTGGAAGAAACCGGAAACACCCACGAAAAGGGAGCCAAAAATCAAGGTTGAAACGATGGCTACATACGCCATTTGGTTGTGGTTGAGACTCATGTGTAACACCCGGCACCGCTGTGCAATTCCACCGAGGCGTTGATTCGGTTATGAACCTTGACCACAATTGAGCAACTCAAAACCGTGGCGTGCACCGGTTTTGTTAGGAAAATTAGGTATAATCTACACGACGAGGTGAGATGCTGACGAGGAGAGCATCTGAGTCAACTTCTATCTTGACCTCGCCGAACACACCGTGGGCCCTATGCCACATTCCAATCAGCAAACCAATCGCCACAGGTGCAACAGGCGAATGAACTGAAAAAATGGATATGTCCTCGTCAAGAATGCTTTTTTCAACGCGTACCTTGCCAAAACCCCTCTTGGTCAATCGATCCGCAAAATGTCCCTCCCAATCGCTCGCTGATTGAACATAGACTGGGCGTTCATTTGCTTGAAAAGCCTGGCTAGCAGCAAAAATTACAGCACGGAATGTCGAAGCATGATCCACGCTTTCCTCAACTTCAAGGCTGTATTGAGAAGAAAAATCCTCTGAGAGGGGCCTGCCTAAAAGTGAACCAAACAAGTGCAAGAAAACATGAGTCGGGAGGAAAAAGGAACGCTCATCACCGTTGAAGAACGAAGAAGACCTCCTGTCAAGTTCAAGATTGAGAGGACTTGATGAAAGTCCTTGGTGCTCTGAGCCGAACCAAGGAAGGCGAGGAGGAGAGGGTGCAGGCGTGATGTTCTCATTTTTTGCAGAGAAATCCAAATGGATCAAGTCTGCACTGACTTGGTTCCATTGGACAGTCGCTCGTTGCTGTGAGATGTGCTCGTGGTGGGCCAGAGAGAATCCCACGGCCAACCCATCATGGGCCGGAGTAGAAATTGAGACCTCACGAAATTCACCCCAGCCCATCTCCATCGCTCGTTTTTGGAGACGTTTTTTCGCTCTAGATTTCCCGAACCATCGGCCAAATTGAACGCTCGTGTGGGTCGAAAGTATCCGTTCTTCGGCATCTGTAGCCGCATAAATGAGTTTTCGACCAAGCGGTGATTCAAACAAAGCATCGAGATGATGGCAGAATTTCGAAAACTCAACGACACCCATCAATACACACGGTTGACCAAACGGGTCGAGAAAAAACCCGTCATCACCAAACATGAAGGATGGGTTCACATCGGAAAATTCCTCGCTCATCAGCGTTCCAACCTACTCTGGATAACCCGTTCGTTCGCTTTCGTTGAAACAATAACGGATGGTTTGGTGGTCCGCTTTCAAAGCATGAACATCTTTTTTGACTGCACCAGGATTTTCACCGTGCAACAACACTCGGGCATAAAACCGGGCCACTTCTTCCATGTCTTGGATGGAAAATCCTACGCGTGTCAATTCCTGAACACCCAAGCGTAGTCCAGAAGGAGCGAGTGCTTTGGTATCACCCGGTAGCATGTTCATGTTGGTGATGATACCGGCTTCTTCGAGGCTTTGCGCTGCTTTCGCTCCGGCCCCTGAATCAAGATCACCGTGGCGGGTCAAGACTTGATGAGATGCCGTGTAGCCTCTGCTTTCTGCTAGCACATCAAAGCCCTCGCTTGCAAGAGCAGAAGCGAAGGCTTGGGCGTTGGCCACAGTGTCTTTTGCATACGCCTCCCCGTATTCTTTGAACTCGGCCAAGGCCATCACTTTGCCCGCAACATGATGCAGATGATAGGACGAGCATACACCGGGAAACATTGCCGTATTGAGCCGACGTTGGAAGGTCGTATCTTCGGAAGAAGACAGCAAGAACCCACCTTGAGGACCGGGGAAGGTTTTGTGGCTTGAACCTGTCATCAGGTCGGCCCCTTCACGGAGAGGATCTTGAAATTGACCACCAGCTATCAAGCCCAAAACGTGGGCTCCGTCGTACATGACCGAAGCACCTACTTCCTTGGCGGCATCAGCCATTTCCTGCAAAGGTGTTGGGAAAAGGAACACCGATTGCCCAAACAACGCGACCTTTGGTTGGACCTCACGAATGGTTTTGCAGGCTGCATCGATATCTGGCTCCATTCGCTCCTCGTTCCAGGGATAGGTCGTTAGGTTGAGGTCTCGTAGTCCCACTGCACCCATTCGGGCGTGGGAGATATGGCCTCCGTCAGCGGTTGATACCGCCGTGATGGCATCTCCGGGCTTTGCAAGCGCCTTCAGTGCTCCGATGTTTGAGACCGTTCCAGAGGTTGATTGAATGTTGGCAAAGGGTGCCTTGAACACCTCTTGTGCGAGTTCTATCCCCAAGGCTTCAATGGTGTCAAAATCATCGCATCCCTGATAGTACCGTTTTCCTGGTAGCCCCTCCGCATACCGACCATGTAGGTCGCTGCCAACAATGTCTCGGACAGCAGGTGAGATGATGTTTTCAGAGGCGATCATTCCCAAGCCGTTGCGATACAAATCTCCACTTGAGCGGACTGCTGCAAGGATGTCATCGGCAAGTTTCAGATGTTCTTTTGACGCACCCCAACCACCTGGGACCTTGGACATGTCATGAACTTCAATGGACAGTCTTTGAACCCTCGTTTGAGGGAGTCTGGCCGCATGTTCACGAACGTTCACTGCGAATGGTGTTTCGTGGAATGAACCGCTTCTGGAGTGGCGTCTCCTTTCCTTGAGCGGCATCGTTGAGTGATTGCGCTTCTTTCTTACGCATGTAATTCGTTCGCCCACGATAAGCCACCGGCCCGATGTTGCGCTCAAGCATGGGCCCCGTCTCTGTGTGTTCTTTCGGACGCTTCAACCACCAAGCCTTACCGAGCGGAGAAACCCGAGGTGTTCGGCCTTTCTCAATAGCGACTGCTCGGCGTCGAAGTCGTTGGCGAACTCGCTTTTCCGGCTCCTTTGGTAACCGTTCAAACAACCATGCGGGGAAACCGATGTCAAGAACGACACCGTTGACTGTAACCAAAATTCCACCGAGAAGCAAATGGTTTCCAATCGGAATGTTACTTGCTTGTGGCGTGGCTTTGAAGCGCCTCATCCTCCGAGCGTATTT
>CALGEM010000189.1 GCA_937881505.1 uncultured euryarchaeote | reverse complement strand
GCAGCCCATATTGGTTCAATCTTATCGATGAAAGCAGCCTCATCTAATATCAGTAATGATAGAGCTTCTGAACGACCAGAATCTTCTCCACTCGAAACCGCTTTAATTTGAGAACCATTTTTATATCGTAAGGATAGTTTGTTATCCTCAACACAATTTTGTTTCAACCAAGAAGGAAGATTAGCATGCATCACCCTTACCTTTGTAACTAAATTTTTTGCGGTGTCTTGTTTCGTTGCAATCACTAATATGTTTTTATCCTGTCCAAAGGTCATCCAAGCGTTGACACGGTCGTAGTTGGGAATCGTTGCCTCAAGTTGTCCCTCAAGTTCTTCCCAAGCGTCTGAATCAATACCGGACGGGTCGTATCCTCCGGTCGCAGCGCGCTTCCCCATGAGGTGTGCCGCACGCCCGACCGTTTTGGACATGTCGTTGAAGCCACAGCGTCCATCAAGCGATACGTTCCACGGTTTCTGGAGTGATGCCTTCTTCGGGCGTCACTCGGAACACGAGAATTTTGAGGTTCTCTGGAGCGTTTCTGAATTTTGAGACGATCATGGAGTTTTCAAAGTCCGTACCAATGGTTCGAACCTTGAAAGACAGGACCATGTCAGCGATGGACGACAATTCCTGCTTGATGGCAGGGTCCAGACCATCGGTTGAAACCGAGATCATGAGCAGCCCTCGCACCATTTGAGCGTGGGCCTGAAGCATACGGACCATGGAAATGACCCGTGCGGGATCCTCTCGCTGCAAAAAGAAATCGAGGTTGTCCAAAACGGCCCGGAAGTAGGGGCCAAGACCCATGATTTCGTTGGTGACTTCGGTCAGGTAATCTTGGCTGCTGTCATCGACAAACCGAGTTTGAGCAAGTCGCTGAATATCGGCCAACTGGAAACCCTCAAGGCGATAACGACTGGCGAGCAGTTCTCGTTCCAAGACGTTGGCGTTGTACTCCTCACCGATGGTGCGGACATTGATGTCAAGGGGCCAATCGTACTTCTTGAAAATTCGAATAATTTCTTGCTGCCCTTCATCGGTTGCAATGTAGAGGGTGTTTTCGGGCTCCTCAGCAGGAGAAGTGAATTGCTTCGCAAAAAGTTCGCTTCCTGAACCCGTTTCGGTGAAGGCGATCATGGTGAAACCTCGCGGCACACCGCCTCGCATTTCGTTGTCAAATTTCGGCACACCAAAGGAGCCAACGGAACCAAAGAATTCCTCGTCTTCTGGGTCAAATGTCATTTTTCGAGCCATGCATCATCACCTCAGAGGAGGACCACCTGTCCACGGTCGATCAAATCCGTGCAGTACGTGTCCAAGTTTGCGAGCACGAGCGGCGGCGTTTGGTCTGGTACATTGAGCATGACCGAAAGTACCTCACGCTGCCGGAAGGTGTTGATGAAGGTGTGAAGGTACTCGGCGAGCATCCTGTCATCGTTGTAGATGGCCAAGGCATTCACGCTGTCGAGGAAGACAAAATTTCGAGCATTGGTAACCGTTCTCAGCGTGTAAAGCGTACGCAACAAAATACTCTCCAGCATGATGGGGCTGTCGATGAACGTAATGTTGGAATAGGGCACATCGGTTCCACCCAACACACCAGATGAGACCAAATCAAGGAAATGAATACCAGAGACATCCACGCCAATTGACTCGAAGGCTTGGATAATTTCCACTGCACCTCGGCTGGCGGAAATGTAGACACCTCCCATCTCGAACATCTGCATGAGGGGGATCATCGTGCTTGCCGTCACGGCAAAGGAATTGGTGGCGCTCATTCGGACTTGTACGGAACTTCCCAGCGAAACTTGGGTCAGTTGTTCAGCAATCTGTTGGTCAAGCTCAAACATTATCATTGCCCCCATCTGGATGTTTTATCGGCTGAAGCGCCCCATTTGAGCATCGGAATGAGCATCACGCCAAGCGGCGTGAGTTCGATGGCATGTTTCGCCCGACTGTGAGATGTTCCTCGCATTTTCACGACTTGCAAGAATCGCAGCAGGTGGCCCATTCGCTCTGAATCCCCCATGACGATGATGCCGTCGGCGATGGCTTCCTCAACACCAAACGATGACCAATGGGCGTTTTCGGTGGCCGAGGTGATTTCTGAAATCAAAATGGTGGTGCAACCAAGCGTGGCCAGTTTCTTTCCAAGGGTGAACAAAAAGTCACGAATCAGTTGCTCCGACTTAATCTTGTAACACAGAGTGGTGACCGAATCGATGACCAAACGGGTGACACCGATGGTGTTGACAATGTCCACGATGGACTTGATGAGGGCGTGAACGTCATCAAGGTCAAAGGAGGCTTTTTCCAAACCCAACCAGGAGTAGAGAACGTCCATGTCAAAGACGTTGATGAGCCCCGAGTCCACCATGTTCATGTCGAAGAAGGCGTATTGGCGGATGTTCTCGAGCAGTTTCACAGAAGGTTCTGTTGCCGTGAAGTGAGCGCAGGCCTCGCCCGCCAAAGCACCACGGACCAGGAATTCCATGCCGAGCGTGGTCTTTCCTGAGCCACAGGTTCCTGCGGCCAACACGGTTGAACCGTAGGGGATGCCACCACGGAGAATCTCATCCAATCCATGGATGCCCGTCACGCATCGGTCTCGGGTGTAAACGCTCGTCGGTTGCATGGGGACCAAGCGGAAGGAACAGGCTTGGGTTGATGAAGTGTGCGGAAAGCGGAGGACGAGTCTTGTCCGATTCAGCCATTGTGTTCGCCCGGAGTTGGTGAATCCTCCAAAGCCCACGATTCTGAAGCAAAGCGGTCCTCTCCGTCCCAAACCAAGGATTGGCCGGTCACCATGAACAACTGGGTGTTTCCACCCCACTCAACCCGCATGACATCAGCGGGTGTGATTTCATCGAGTTGCGTGTAACGGAGGCTCAATTTGCCTTGACCGTTGGCCAGGCCGTCCAACTGCCCCACGCCTAAGAAGCCGAGCGACCCGAGATCGATGACATGAGTGGCGTTGCCAACGGTTTGCGAAGAAACATCGCCGGTGAACAGAGAGAGGGATTGGCCTGAAAGGACACCTGACTGCAAGAGAAGGTTGCTGGAACTGCTCCCCGATGTGTGATTGAGAGACCAACCCTTCAGGGCGACGGCGAAGTCGTTAGGGTTCTCAATCTCGATCCATTCCGGCCCGCTAGAAGAGGGGCGAGCCATGACCTCAGTGATGTGAAGGACGTTGTTCTTTCGACCGCCGTCGTGAACTTCCAAAATTACCCGAATCAATTCTCCGTCTTGTTGGAAGGAACGGTAGGAGGTGGAGGATGACGGGGCAGTGCCACGCTCGGTACCGCCTTCGAAGAGAACGGTTGAGGCCCGTCCTTGTTGCGTGCTTTCCGCCACCACGATGGTCAGATGGAGGCTCATGTCGCCGTCGAGACCAAGTCCGGCGGCCATGCCGTCTTCTGTGACATTGTGAAGCGCCTCAACCCGGTCCATGTCCAATCGCTGATTCAACACCAACCCGGGCTGAACCCGTCCCTCATGCAGAGCATCTGCCGCCGCCAAGTGCCATTCAGCGGTGGCGTTGGCGTAATCCAAACCATCGGCATCGGGAACGAACCAGCCCTCTCCCGAAGTGAGCCGGTCAAGGCCCAAGGAAGCAGCTCGGTCAAGCCGGTCAACATTCGGGTCATTGGAACCCATTTGCAGTTGAGCGAGCGAGAGAAAGGCAGTCAGAATCATCAAGAACAACGTGAACGCTGAAAGAAATTCAATCACGGCCGTCAAGCCCCCTTCATCGCGCTCACGATGAGAGAAGGTTCGCCGCATGACCTGACCATGCCTGCACAATTCAAGAGGTTGCCGCATGAAACCATCCCAACTCGCCCAACTGGCCCACAGTTGCCGTTTCTCTGGGTGGCTTCAAACGGGCGATTTAGGCGGCTTGGAAGCGATGAGTCTTTGAATCACGGATGGAAGGAGGTTATGATGACCGAGCGAAAGCAACGCGAGATTTCCCAACGCAGAACCAGTCTTGGGTTCGTGGTTATGCTCCTTTTATCGACCTTAGGGGTGCTCGCTACCGCTCCCGCCTCCAGTGCAAACTTGACGGGGTCAATTGGCATTTCAGGGAGTACGTCACCAGTCCCAGACGCTTGGTATTCCTCCTTTGACACCATCAGTTTCGAGGCTGATGTTACGAATTACTACGCCAGCCCCTCCGGCGCTGCTCGAACCCTCACCTGGTACGCCTGCGACGGGGACGTGACCTCGTCGTCCTGCAAATCCGTTTACGAGGAAACCGGCCAGTTCAACATGGGCAACATACCTGGACAAACGACCGAGAGTGTCCCTTCAACCGACCTGTGGATTCCCGGACAAAATGCCGAGGGCGTCTTCACCATCCTCTACACCTTCAGTCAGAACGACCAAGTTCCTGCCGACGACGAGTACCGGTTCACCATCAATTTGACCAATGATTTCGTCGACGTCATCGCCGACACGACCCACAACCCACTTGAGCACCTGCAAAATCTCGCCGTTTACGACCAAGAGAGTGTGTTAAACACCGACACGGATTATGTCTTCAAGGCCAAGGGGCAGTCAACCTTGTGCGGCGTGTGTACGTTTTCAGGTGATTTCGGATGGCAACTGTGGGATTTGGAAGAAACGATGATGCTCAAGGAGGCCTACAAGACGGTCGAAAACCTTCCTGCTTGGGGCGGCTACGACCCCTACAACATGAACCTCCCCGCCTTCAATTACGGGCAAGAAGGACGCTTCATGCTGAAATTTGGACTCTTCAGCAGCACGGGCAACCCCTATGCTGACCTCAACCCGTCCAACAACCTCGCCACATTCGAGATCGTCCTCAACGACAGCATTGACCTCAAGGTAATGGATGTCTACCCCAGCCACAACGCACAATCCACACAATTCTACTACGGTAACGAGCGCGTGGTTTCCACCTTCGCAAACCTCGGCAACATGTCGGTTGAAAACATCACGGTCTCGTATCAGGTGTACAACACGCAATACGAACTCGAAGTCGAGGACAGTTGTGACATTGCTGTCATGCACCCCAGCGACACTGCGAGTTGCACCTTCAACATGACCACCACGGGGAATAATCGGCTGATCAGAGTTCAGATGCCCACCATCTACCAAAACGGTGAAGATGTGCGCATGGGTGACAACCTGTATTCACTCAACGCCGACGTCCAGGTTGGTGCCATCAACCCCTCCGTCCAAACCAACTCGGAGAACAACGTGTTCCTCACCAGCGATGATGTGGAACTGGTTGGCCGTTTCAACGCCATCGCTTCCCAACCGCTCAACTACACTTGGCGAGAAGGCTTCTATGTCTGGGGCCATGGACAAGTCCTGAACAGGACCGGTGAAGCCTTCGGACTTGGCCATCACAACCTCACGCTTCAGGTCACCGACCCGTGGGGGGAAACCGAATATGCCTATGTGGAATTTGATGTCCTCAACTCCATCAACTTGACTGTGGATCCCTACTTCACTGGCACCGCCATCACGGAGGAGGAGGCTACGTTTACGCACGACATTCTCCTGCCTCATCTCGGGAAGAACTACGGCATCGGAGGGGGCGATTCACCCCTAATGATGGTCTCGGTTGATGTCCAACCGCTCACGGCTCAGGACGAGGGTTTGCGAAGCCTTGACATGACCCTCAATCTCACCGCTATCTTGCCTGACAACATTGACTTGACCACCGTCGACATTCGCTACCTCTCCTCCACCGAGAGCGTGGCATGGGAATTCCTGGACGGCATTGACAGTTACACCTTCGGCCCCGACTTTGAAGAAGTGGACATCTCAATGACCAAAGACGGTGTCATTTTGCTCATTGGCGTTCTCCCACCAACCAATGTAACCGCTGAGAACGTGGAATGGACCCAACTTGAGGACGGCCAGATTCAACTTGACTGGACGCCGAAGGGCGACATCACCAACCCCTATGTGGGCGGTTGGAACCTCTACAAAATCCAGGGCATTTCAGGAACCACGGTGTTCCCTGAAACGACGAGCGGCGTGAACGAGAATATTTGGGAGGAATTGACCTTCGAAAGCCATGTCGCAACGCTATCCCTTTCCATCCAAAGCTGGCTTGACCCAGACCGTCTCGAAACGGGTATTTGCGCCTCCTATGCCATCATCCCCATTGACCGTGAAGGAAACGCCAACCTCCAAATGGCCAACATCACCCGAGTGAACGGTGCAGCAGGTCAACTCTGTGGCGACGCCATTCCACCCTCGATTACCTTGGAGGACCTCTCGCACACATGGGCGTTCACCAACAGCTCGGATTGCTTCGAACAGCAACAAGATTGGTCGGTTTGCTACACGGCTGAACTGTCGTGGACCTGGCCTGCCCATGAGGTTCAAGGCAACGTGACTTGGAATATCTACCGTGTCGAAACACAACCCAACAACGTTGACCTGAAATTCATTGAGCCGATGATTGTGGGCCTCGAAGGCGTACCCGGGGAGACGGGAACACTGACCCAAACCGGTCTTGAGCGAAACGGAATCCAACCTTACCGGACCTACTACTACATCTTCGCTCCAATTGACAGCGTGGGTAATGAATTGATGGTCGCCAACTACGACCCAAACCCAAATGCAGAGAATCCGAACATTGAGCGGGTCCACATCAACAACGACTGGTGGGCGTACAACCAGCACCTCATTCCACCCGAGCCTGAACCCCCTGAACCACCGCTCGGCATCCCTTGGTTGCAGAAACTGAACGATGCGACACAAGTGTCTGAATTCCAAAACGCTGGATTTGTTCTGCTCGCCACCATCGTGCTCAACTTCTTGCTCCTCCCGCTCCTGCTCAAGCGACGAAAGCGACTCAAGCGAGTGCTCGAAGCACGAAAGCGCAACAGCGCCGCTGCAATGAACGAATTTGACGACTTCTTTGAGTGATTGGCGCGGCAGGGGAGATTCGAACTCCCGAGGTGAGACACCACTGGATTAGCA
>CALGEM010000188.1 GCA_937881505.1 uncultured euryarchaeote | reverse complement strand
CCGTTTCCTCTTCCAGTTCCCTCACCGCAGCGTGAATCGGGTCTTCACCCTGGTCAACAAAACCGCCGGGCAGGGCCCACGCACCTTTCATCGGCGGGTGTTTTCGCTGAATGAGCAGGACGGTGTCACCCCTTCGGACAGCGGCGTCAGCAGCCAGTGCGGGGTTGAGCCAGCCGTTGCATTCGTCACAGGTTGCCATATCACTCACCGTAGCGGCGACCGCGTTCCTGGTAGGTTCGAATGGCCTTGAGCAGGTCTTTCTTGGCAAAAGAGGGCCAGAATACATCGGTGAAGTAGAGTTCGGAATAGGCCATTTGCCACAGCAAGAAATTCGAAATCCGCTCCTCTCCGCTGGTGCGAATCACGAGGTCGGGGTCGGGCATGTCGGCGGTGTAGAGCCGTTTGGAGACGGCGTCTTGGTCGATGTCGTCGAGTGAAATATCGCCTGCAGCGTAGTCCTTCGCGATGGTCTGAATGGCCGTGATCATCTCTTCTCGGCTGCCGTAAGCGAGGCAGACGGTGAACACGAAATCATCGTAGTCAGCCGTTTTTGATTCGGCGTAGTCGATGGCTTCGTTGACCCGCTTTGGAAGCAGTTCCCGTCGCCCGATGATGTTCACGCGCACGTTGTTTTCGTGAATCCGCTCGTCGTCGGCGATGTCTTTGAGTCCCTCAACGTAAAGGTCGAAGAGCACATCAAGTTCACCTTGTGGCCGGCTGAGGTTCTCGGTGGAGAGGGCGTAGACGGTGAACCACGGAATCTTGAGTTCCAAGACCCAGTCGAGCACGCGCTCCAACTTCTCCTTTCCAATGCGGTGGCCCAAGCCGGTGGCCAAGTTGCTGCGCCAAGCAAAGCGTCGGTTGCCGTCCATGATGATGGCGAGGTGATTCACCTGCAGCGGGTGTTCCACGACCTCACGGAGGAGCTTCGCCTCGACCGCTTGGCCGAGCACATCCCCCATGCGTTCCGAGATGCCCATGCACGCCCTCCGCCTGCTTGTGAGTGCATACGGTGTTTGATTGCTCCCCTTTGTGAATCACGCACCTTCCGTCATGTTTGAAGGGCAACGGTCCTTCCGTTGAGCATGGCAGCGTCGGGTGATTCCTCTGCGGATTCCGCTGTTCATCCGCCGTGGTTTCCTCATGCTTTGGTTGACCGAGCGTGCGAACCGGCCACTTTTGCCGACGGCCTTCCTTCCCCGTGGGGTCGCATCCATGGTTGGGACCACACCCGTGCGTTGAGCCCCGAGTGGTGGAACGAAGAGCACGAGGGCCGATGGGGCGCGTGGCCAGAAACCATCACGTCCGTGGAGGTGGTTGGCGAGGGCAGATTCGGTTTGACCGTCCACCTCAATGGAGACTGGGTGGCGCATCTCTACCCCTTCCAGACGGGAATGGATGTCTCTACGCCGGCGTTGTTTGAACCGTGGACCAGCGCCCTCTCAAACGCCCCAATGCTGCTTCCGGTTGCCGGTCAGAAAAACGAGCACGGCGACCAGGTGGCTGTGTTTGAGATGCACACATGCCTGTCCAGCGATGAGGTGGTGCAACATCCTCACGACCTTGTCCGGGCCGCTGCGGGTGTCCACGCTGCGCTCGTTGCCCATGCCACGCCGAACACGGAACGCCGCTGGAATGAGCGACTCAAAGCTATCGAAGACCAACTCAAAACGACCACGCTCTGGCGAGCCCCACACACCAAACACATCGTTGGCCTGCCTGCGACCCACTTCTCTCTGGACGGCGTGGTGGCACAAGCTGACGGCACCATGGCCCTCATTGCCCAACCACGCTCGCTGGTTGACCACCTGTTGGCTCCGAATGAACGCCTCCCGGGCGTCTCCTCCATCGCCATGTTCGAACAACGTCTCTCCTTGGTGGAAGGCTTTGAATCGCCCGAATCCAGAGAAGGATTCTATCGTGCATGGGGCGAGGGTGTGCCGCCGTCATGGACTTCTCGTGCCAGCCTTTCAACCGTCAACGGGGGTGTGTGGATTTGGCGCTACGAAGCCATGCTCTTGATGCTGGCAGAGGCTCGCGCTTACGGTCTGAAGAAGCAGGTGAAAGCGTGCGACCGTTGGCTGTTCGATGTCTCTCGCATTCAAGCGAGGCTCGGTGAATTGCGCACCGTTCACGCCGTTCGTCGTGGCGGAATGTGGGCTGCAATTGCAGTGGCGCTCCTCGGTTCGGGGCCCGTCCAAATCCCCTTCGTTCTCGGTTCGGCCGGTGTGGCACTGGCTGCACATCTCGTTCATCAGCGACGCATGCCGCCGCCGTTCTGAATCAGCGCTGTTGACGGACACGACCGTCGTAGAACTCAATGCCGAGGTCTTCGGCGATGTTCTTGATTTGGATGATGAGCTTGGCTCGCTCTTGGCGTTCTTCAACCCCGCCCGAAACGTCCCAGTAGAGGTTGAGGTCAACATCGAGTGAGGTCGCAGAAATCATGCTGACCTGACAGAATGAAGCGTCTTCCTTGAGCGTCTTGGGGTGTTCCTCAATCGCCTTGAGCACCCGCTCGCAGAAGGTGTCAACGGCCTCGCCATCGGCGTTGATGTCCAAGTGGAGTTGCGTTTGCCAGCGACGCCATCGTCGCTTGCCCCAGTTCTCAACGGGGGTGTTGACGAGGTTGGCGTTGGGCATCGTGATGATGGTGTCAGCGGAGGTTCGAATCAGCGTCGTTCGGAGGTTGATTTCGATGACTTCACCTTCGGCTGCCCCAACGCTGATCCAATCGCCCACCTTGAAGGGACGGTCGAGCAGGACCGTGATGGCACCGAAGAAGTTCGAGATGGAATCCTTGGCCGCTAGGGCGAGAGCGAATCCTGAGATGCCCAAACCAGCGATGAGCGAGGTCAAATCAAAGCCCATGGAATCAGCGACGAAGACGGCTCCGACGAAGATGATAACGAAGCGGAGAACGCTTTGGAGCGCAGAGATGAGCGTTTTTTCGGTCCCGTCCATCTGGTCATCGGTGTCGAAGAGCATGACGACATCGTGGACGATGTTCACAAGACGGAAGGCCCATACGACCACGGCGATGGCGACCACAAACTGCAGGATGCCGGGAAGGAAACTCACGGCCAAGTCGGGCATGAGGATAGGGGAGCCGGTTCGCTCCATGTCGTCGATCATGATGGTGACGAGGAAATAGGCGAGGCCAACACCCACGGCGGTTCCCAGTGCCTTGTCGGAATCTTGGACGGTTTTGCCCTTGATGGCCTCTGAGCGAATAATGGTGCCCAACACGGTTGGCGCAAAGCGCATCGTGAGCAGTCGAACAATGAAAATCATCACCAGCAGGCCGAGGATTGCCAGCAATGTGTAGGTGGTGAAGCCAAACAATTCGTTGCGCAGGCCAGAGTCAGCGGCAGGGTTCCACAGGCCGTCCATGGTCTGGCCACCGAGTCATTTGGGTTGTTTTTTCCCCTCCAACGGCTTGTTTTTTGAACGACTCGTGGGCCGAAGGCCCACATCCATGCGCACGAACGCTTGAAGAACTGAAACGGCGTCGGCTAAGCGATAGCATGACGTCAGCCGCGCCCGTTGCACTTCGCTCGACCGCACCGCGCCCAACCTTGGGTTTCCTCATCGTCCTTCCATTGCTGCTTTCCTTTGCGGCACCGGTCGCCGAAAACGCCTACGCCCAGGAACCTGCTACGGGCGATGCACCCGAGGACGTGTGGTCTGACGATTACATCAACATGATTTTCCCATGGGCACCGGCCAACGATGAGATTTTGCAGTTCAAGCAATACCACACCTACGAGACGATGAAGACTCGCATGATGCGGCTCGCAGAGGACAATTCCGACATCTTTGCGTATTACGAAGGCATGAACGGCGGCACCAACGCACGGGGCGAAGAAGTCACAGCCGATGCCTACGAAGGCTGGTACTACGGTCATTCTTCACCTTGGATAAAAGTCACCGCCGACGTGCAAGGTGGCGACTACAACGCTTTCGTGGGCGACACTGGAAACTACGCTGACCGACACGATGTCATGATCGTCGGCAACCACCACGCCCGTGAGTGGATGTCCTACCAAGTGCCGATGATGCAACTGGAAGTCATTGCCTTCTCCTACGAGAACATCGGCTACGACAACGACGGTGACGGCCGTGTTGACGAAGACACATGGGGCGATTCCAACGGCGACGGTCAACTCGACGACGACGGCGATTGTCTGGCGTTGGCGGCCGAACACCAAGATTCCAACGGCGACGGCACCCCCTGTGGTCCTGGCGACCTCGGGGTGGACGAAGACTACTCCGAGCAATGGATCACCGACCTCGTGAATTCCCGTGAAATCTACATCATTCCCATGCTCAACGTGGACGGCAACATCTACGACCGTGAGGTTTTCTGCCCCGCACCCGCTTGGGAATCCTGCCCCTCCGGCGGATGGAGGAAGAACCTCCGAGACAACACCTTCACCGGTGTGACACCACTTCCCGACCTCCAAGAAGAGGTGGATGAGGACTGCGACGGTGTTGACCTGAATCGAAATTACCAGTTTGAATGGGGCGCACCCTTGGGTGCGACGGGACCGTTGATTCCAGGAACATGTTCACCTGCTGAAGGCGAGCTTGACGGTTCGAACAACGATGTCTACAACGGCCCGGTTGACGACCGCGACAACGACGGTGACGGCCAAATCAACGAAGACCACGTCGACGGCAAGGACGACGATGCGGATGGCGTGACCGACGAAGACTGGTGGGGTGGAAACTCCGAGCCCGAGACCAAGTTCATCCAAGACATGACCGAGATGAACGACGACACCGGCGACGGGGCGAGCGAATTCAAGTCAACGCTCACCCACCACTCCTACTCCGAACTCATCCTCTGGCCGTGGGGCCACTGCACCGACTGCCAAAGCCCCGACCACGAGCAACTTCGCTACCACGGCCAGATGATGGCCGACATGACGCAGTACGCCAATCTCCAATCCTCCTCCCTCTACCCCACCTCGGGTGATTTCTGCGACTGGCACTACGGCGTCCACGGCTCGTACTGCTACACCTCGGAAATTGGGATAGCCCTCCATCAGCGCCCCGAAGACATTGACCACATTGCCGTGCGCAACCTCGGTTTGGGCTTCTACATCGCTGAAATCGCTGACAACCCCCGTGAGCGTGCTGACCTTGAAATCGCGAACATCTCTCAGCAGAACTACCTCAAGCAACCAACCATGATCGACATTCCCGAAGAGGGCGATATTCCCATCGAGATCTGTGTCTCCAATCTATTCCCCTACAGCACCAAGGACACGGAGGTCCAGTGGCGCCAAGTCAAGCCCAGTCGCATGCAGAGTGATTT
Source organism: uncultured euryarchaeote (assembly GCA_937881505.1). Taxonomy (GTDB): domain Archaea; phylum Thermoplasmatota; class Poseidoniia; order Poseidoniales; family Poseidoniaceae; genus Poseidonia. The sequence goes on along the minus strand of CALGEM010000188.1, from coordinate 1,645 downwards.
CGGTCCTCGCGAATGGTCCACTACCCCGTGGGAAAGCACGGGTGTTGAGATGGTTGAGGGCGGGTGTTCCTTGGCCGCTGGCAACGGCACCTTGCTGCGTGCCATGCTGCCCGTTTCGGAAACGGCCGTTGGTGAAGTCCACTACAAGGCGACCGTCCACACCTTGGGCGGCGCTGACCTCTACCAGTATCCAGGCGACGGCGAATATTTCGTGCTCGACGTCTCCTACCGTGCAGCCTTTGGCAGCGTGTTTGGGGCCTTCTTCACGTTCACCCTCGTGGCGACCTTTGTGTGGGGCGGACTAGCCGTTGCACTGCGCATCATGCTGAGCGATGACGAAGAGAAGGTGTTTGCAGAAGACCTCCGTGGCACCCTAATTGAAGTCGGCCAGATCGGGGAGGACTGAGGTGGTCTCATGTCCCAAAGTGACCAGTTTAACGGCCGTCTCGGTCTCATTTTCGCCTCCATCGGTGCAGCCATCGGAACGGGTAACATCTGGCGATTTCCCCGAATGGTCGGTGCGAACGGTGGCGGAACTTTTCTGATTCCGTGGTTGATTTTCCTCTTTGCGTGGTCCATTCCGCTCGTCATCGCCGAGTACGCCATGGGTAAGCGAAGTCGAACGGGGACCATCGGAACCTTCCGTATCTTCGCCGGCCGCCGATTTGCTTGGATGGGGTTGTGGACCGCATGGATTTCCACCGCCATCGGCTTCTACTACGCCGTGGTTTCGGGCTGGACATTGAAGTATTTCCAACTCGGTATTTCTGGTGCACTCAGCGGAGAAAAAGTCGACACCACCGAAGTTTGGAATTCTTTCCTTCAATCCCCCGGTCAGGTGATTTTCTTCCAATTCATCGTCATCCTCTTGGTGCTCGGCACCATTTGGAAGGGTGCAAAAGCCATTGAGAAGGTGAATTTCTACCTCATGATTTCCCTCTTTGCCCTTCTCTTCTTGACCCTCTTCCTCTCGTTGTGGATGGACCTCAGCGACGGCAGTTTGGACGGTGCCCTGTTCATGTTCACCGTGGACTTTGACATGTTATTTGAGCCGGAAGTGTGGATCAACGGCCTCTCGCAATCGGCGTGGTCCTGTTCGGCCGGCATGGGTATGTGCATCACCTACGCCGTTTACATGAGCAAGGACGAGGACACCGTGCTCAACGCGTTCACGATGGGACTCGCCAACAACAGCATCTCCATCATCGCTGGTTTGGCCGTGCTTTCAGCCATCTTTGCGGTCAACCCTGACCCCTTGGCCACGGTGACCGGTGGTTCCTCTGCTATTACCTTCCTCGCTTTGCCCGAGGTGTTTGCTCAGGCTCCCGGTGGCGCCATTGGTCCGCTCATCATGACGGCGATGTTCTTCCTCGCCCTCTCCTTTGCCGCCTTGACCTCGATGATTTCCACCGTTGAACTCTGTGTGCGCAACTTTGTTGACCACGGCTACGACCGAGAGCGCTCCGTGCTCATCACCGGTTTGGCCATCTTCATCTTCGGTCTGCCTTCCGCCATCATGTGGATCAAACTCGACAGCGCCGGTGTGGCCTTCCCAGAATTCCTTGAAGTGCAAGACCACATTTGGGGCTACGGCCTCATGTTCTCCGGTCTCTTCATCGCCTTCTCCATCTGGAAGTACGGCTAC
>CALGEM010000187.1 GCA_937881505.1 uncultured euryarchaeote | reverse complement strand
ACATACTGCTCCACGTTTCACTCGAAGAAACTGCAGTGCTCCAACTACTCTGTGGCCGACTTTCAAGTGAAGCAGCGTACGACGACGGGGGCCAACGGGCGCCCGCGCCGCAAAATCCGGCAAGTGAAACGCCTGAGTCCGATATTCAAGCGAAAGGGCAGAACCGTCCAGTTTTGGTTGGGAGAGGAAGCGAGTCGACCCCGATGTTGTGGTGTTGACGAAGTGGTTCAACTCCTCAGATGAGGTGGCCTTGTCCAAGCTGCGCATGGGAAAGAGGTGGTCCACCTTGACACTCCCCGGAGCGATGTCGGCCCCAACGCGGCTGAGTTGTGGGTGGTCCGGGTCAAGGGCCTTGAGTTCGTCCCACAAGCGGTCAAATTCAGCGTCGCTGAGTTCGGGTTGAGCGAGGTTGTAGTAGAGGTGCGAATGGTGAGCGATTTGCTCCGCCAATGAGGCGATACGCGCCTCATCTGCCTCGGAGAAAGCACCGGCTTCGCCCATGGACGGAACAGGGGTGCGACAGGCTATGAAGCATCGCTTTTTGACCCCTCAATTGAACTTGAGCGCCACGAATTCACTGTTCTCAAGTGGACAGCGTGTCATGATGGCTTGGCTCAAAATACGAAGGTGGATTTCTGCGACCACATGGACGGTAGCCGAAAACACATGACCGGCATGAGGTGTCAAATCATCATCAGAAAAAGTCGCATGAAGGTGGGTGAACGCCTGACCGTTTTCTCGGCGAGCGAGGTTGCCTTGGAGCGTGACAAGTTCGGCGCCACTCTCAAGGGTCACGCGATGGTACACGTGGTCGTCGTCCATGTACCCGTACGTGCTGTCTCGAGTGCGTCCGATGCCGCTGGTGATGGCCGCGGCATCAAAACCGACGGTGTCGGCAAGCCCTTGAAGGGAAGCGTGGATTTCCTCACCCGGGTCCAATCGCACAAACAGGTCGTCACCGCTTCGGGTCCACTCCATGGTCAAGGCTTGCGTGGGCGGGTCATGAGGCTGCCGTTCACTCGCTCTCGTCGGCAACCTCGCCGCTTCGTGCTTGCTCCATGGCCTTGATGTATTCCCGGGCGACACGAAGGGAATCCGAGTCGCCACCCAACGGCAAGGGGCCGAACGGGCCCCAACCGTTTCGAAGCAGCATGATGCGGCGTTTGGGTTGCCGTTTGGCCAAGCGCAGACGCTCCCAAGGGTAGCGTTGACCGTCGGCGAAGAGGTGGGTTGAGGTGATGGCGTAACGCTTGGGAATCAGCAGGGAGATGAGGTGCAGAGCAAGGAAGACATCCCAGAGGATGGCGTAGATGATGGGGGTGTTGCTCGCTTCAAGCAAGGCCCATGGAAGCACCATCATGGCGGCCATTGAACCGAGGTTACCCCATTGTCGCACCATTTCGTGAACGCCTTCACTCGCCCAAGCAAAACCGCCGCCCGCGAGGGGACCGAGTTCGGGAACATCCCGTCGCTGCTTGGTCAACCAATAGGCGTCCCATGCCACGATAACGGCAAGGACGGCAACCGCCACCATCGCCACGTGTTCTGCAGACGGGAGGTCGACCATGTTGCAGCCTCAGAGATGTTCTTGGTCAAGCGAAGTCAAATCCCCTGGGCCACCACGGCGCAGTCGAGCCAAGAAGAGGAGCGCAACCACCACAAAGAGGGCGATGACCACCATCAGGGCGTTCACGTTCACATCGGCGTCGCCACCTTCACTGCCCTCCAACACGTCCGGCGTACCGTCACCATCGTCGTCCATGTCCTCGGTCAACCAACTCGTGTAGCCTTCTGGACAGTCAAGCACATCAGGTTGGGTATCGCCATCGGTGTCGATTTGAGCGCAAGGGTCAAGCGGGAAGGCATCCTTCTCATCGCTGAAACCATCGTTATCATCGTCCTGGTCGTAGATGTTCGGCCCGCATGATTTTCCTGTGTTCGGGTCGAACCAGGTATCGGATGAACACGAAGACGACCAATCATCGTCGGTGTCCAACAAGGTGTATTCGAAATCCATGGAAGCCGTGGCTTGCTCGCCATAGGTGTCAACCACCGTGGCCTCAACGATGTAAAACCCGGCTGTCAAATCCGTTATGTTGAACACGGGCTCATTTCCACCCTGCAGGACGGTGTTGCCCGCCATATCGTAGACGCGCCATGAGAGAACGAGTTCGCTGTCATCATCCATGTCATCGTTGACGGTGGCAGAGGCTCGAATGGAATCGCCCTCCATCACGCGCTGACCAGCATAGGGTTCGAGCAAGTCAACCTCAGGAGGTTGGTTCACGAGGACGTTGATGACCAGCATTGAGGGTGAGGAGGCTGGTGAGTCGACCGTTAATTCAGCGAGCGGCGATCCTGTCACTGCTGCTTGGACCACCCACTGTGAAGCCACGGCTTCGCCGGATGCTGTGATGGTGCGCAAGAGAAGTTCAACGTCAACGGTGGTTCCCTGAACGCTCATTGACTGGAGAAGTTCGTTGCCATACTCCACCAAAAAGGAGGCAGCAACCGGAACGCCGCCCCGTTGAGCATCGAGCGTCATCGTCCGATAGGCCGAAAATTCACCTGATTCGCCGACGGAAACCGTACCGACTTGGCCGTCCACCGAAACGACCTCGGTGTTAGCGACATCGACTGCACCAATGAGGGAACACGCCTCCAATCGAACGGGGAATTCTTCCGTGGCAAGAGCATTTGAGGACACGATGTGGGCTGAGCGTAGCACCAACGGCGCGCTGATCTCACCGGGATCGGAATGAAGGGAAACACCGACATTGTATCCCGAGATGTCGAGTCCTTCCACCACCAGCGAATCGGAAGACCGGCCGTGATGAGAAATGAACGCCGTCCCAGCCCCTTGTCCCTCCAGGGTGATGTCCGAAAAGAGTCCGGAGGTGCGGTCAACGTCAATGGCTGGCGCACCCGTAAGGTGGACTCGTTCAAGCGTGATGTCTTCGTTGCCTTCCCCAACGATACCCGCTTGGCCAGATACCGTTCCAACAACATCGGTCAGTGTGAACGACGACGTGATGCTGTTCAGGGATACGATGGCCCCTGTGCCATGGAATTGTGTAGCATCGATGCCGTTGATGGCGCCTGAAACACCGGTCAACTCCAACCCCCAATTCGTGCCTTCGCCCAGAACCACATCCGAGAGGTCCAAAGGCGCCTGTTGGGCCCAAATGGCCTGCTCTTCGCAATCGGCGAAGCTCACGTTGGTGAAGGTGATGAGACCGCTTGATGGATAGAGTTGAGCGCAGCCGCTGCCGTTTTGCAGGTGACTGTTGCGGACAACCAACGAAGCGGCGCTTCCGGATTCCACCACGACCAAGGGGTCGCTAGCAGAACGAGCCATGAACACGCCATCCGCTTGGACGGAACCCAAACCTGAAACCGTCAATGCTGGGGCAGATTCAATGAGTTGCGTCCCTGAAAGTTCAATCGCAGCTGCTGTTGATGACCCGAGGGCAAGCCCTCCCCATCGCGCTCCAAAGCCCGTGGAAGAAAGCGTAGCTTCGCCCGCATCGAGGACGCCGTTGACCGTGATGGTGGCGCCCTCGGAAATTCGCAACGACACTCCGTCTTGCACCGTCATCGTTGAGGCACTTTGCAAGACAAGTGAATGGTCCAATGTGTACGGACTCCACTGGCGCTCGAGCACGAGCCAACCGGAAACTTCGCCACTGGGCACTGTTGACGCCATGAACGTGTGGGCCAGTGAACGGTTGGTGTCCCAGGTGACGAAATCAGAGAAGTTGTTGCGCTGGAGTGTGACGGTTTTGATGCCCTCCCAGGTTTGGCCTGCATCAGTGACTCGCCGAGCAACCGTTTCGGTTGATAACTCGCCGTTGGCGTCCGTCATCGCCACCGACCCTTCGATGGAAATCAAGGCGCCCTCAACCGGTTCGCCTTTGTCCAACACAAGGAGGTCAAGCGTGGAAGAACTGGTGAACTCAGCACCCGTCATGGCCGTGATGATTCCTTCTACGGTGCCGCCCATGACGTCAATCTCGCATCCAGGTTGAAGCGTCAGCGAACCAAGGATGTTGAGATGTTGTAGTTCAAGAGGGTTCAAACAGCCCCACTGAACATTGGTATCGAGGGTGAGTGAGGCGGCATCGGTTCCAGTGATGACGCTCTGGCCGCTGGCTTGGAGCGTATCAGCCGTAATGGAGGCGTCTTCACCGATGAGTTGCCCCGTGCCTTCCACCGAGATCGTGTGCCCTGAAGAGAGCACCACCTCTGTTGAAATCAAGGTCAAGGCGCCGTTGTTTCCGATCGTCAAATCACCCGTGAGTTGGTGAGGTTGCCCGTCTGGCCGGGGCCCAAGAACAACGTCTTGCCCCGCCGAGATGGTCCAGTCACCTTGAGGTATAACCGGAACCTGAACCGACTGACCGCCTTGGCCGCCAAAGAGCGTGACACGGGCACCTGCTCCCTGAAGAGTTGCGTCCACCACCGAGCCGCTGCTCACCAGCGGTAGCGTAAGCGCCCCGTTGCTGTTGCTCATCAAAGCAAAGCCGTGAACGGAGACATGGGCCTCTATGGGTTGGCCGGCCAAATCCGTGAAGGTGACATCCGTTTCAATGAAACGATAGGATGCAGAGGTGCTGATGGACGGATTGTAGCTTGAACCGTAGTAGAAGGTTCCATCCCCCAGCGCATCGGCGGACGTTTGGGCGGTGTTGAGCGGCGTGAAACTTCGCACGGTGGCGGTGCTGCCGGTGGACATCATGAGCGGTGTGTTGTGAAGTTGCGCCGTCCAAGAAGAGAGGTGAAGGGTTGTGTCCCCTTCCATCAAAACGCCTTCGTCCTGAGCGATGGTCGTCAAGCCCGAACCGCGATACGAAGAATCGATGAGGTGGAGGCCCACAAGGCTTCCAATGTTGGCTTCGGTCGTCGAAGCGACAACGGAACTGTCCTCGAGCATCATGCCGGTTGAGACATTTCGTGAGGTAAAATGCCCAATGGAAAGGTCGCTGTACCATGCCTTCATCCCGATTGAAGTTTGATCCGTAGATGCAAAGGATTTCTCCACCGTGATCTCGGCCCAATCGTGAACCCCACCAAGGACATCAAGACCTACGCCCTCACTCGATGTTAGTTCAACATGAACGTTTGAGAGGTCGCTGGTGGGCGTTTGAACCGAAACGGCCGTTTGTGATGCGTTGACGGTCAAATTGGTCCAAGCTGCATGGCCGCTGCCGGTGGCGTCAACCGCTTGTTCGGCCGCAAAGACGGAAACATTCTGCATTTCAGAAGTCCCTGTACCCGACCATGAGACGCCAACACGTGGTTGCCCGTCAATGACGCTGTTCTCCAAGGCGCACACGCCATCGCAGCGAATATCGAAGGCTGGGCGCAATTCGTCGGATGAAGTTGAGACGAATTCAACGTCCTCGAAATGCATGGAAGAAACGCCTTGGCCCACCACCATCCGTTCGCCAGTGAGATGTGCAGTGTTCACGACGAAATCATCGGCGTCGCCCGCATCAATGGCCAAGGCAAGGCCGGTGCCCGAAAATGTGTGAACGAGGGATGAAGCCCCCGAAGCGGTGGCAAAGCCAACGCTGGCGTTGTAAACGCCGAGATCTGTTATGTCAAGACTGCCGTCGTAGGACTGGACGCCTACGCCCGCTTCGTACACGTTGAATTCAGCCACGGTCGCCGTGCCATGATTGGCTAAACCGACCGCTACTTCAGTCGCTGCTCCGCCTGTGAAATCAAGTGTCCCGGTCTCAACATACACCGCTTCGTAGTCCATCCGATTGGCTTCAAAGCCGGTGATAACCGCCTCACCACCCATCACGGAAAGACCGCGGTATGCATCGTTGAACACCACATCGGTGCCGTTGAAATCGCCTCGTACCAAGACACCGGCTGAAGCGTTGGCAACACTCACTTCGGTCAGGTTAGCTTGACCACCAACCTCCACGACAATGCCCGGCCACAATCCCTGGCCGTGCGAGCCTTGTGTTTCGGGCACGATTGTGGAAAAGAACGAGGCTTGCTCGGCCATCAGTGTACCTTCAACGATGATGGCGTAGTCTCTGGCGTCAACGGTGGTACCTGGTGAGACGGTTAGGGTGGCACCGCTTGCAACGGTTACATTGCCAGAGAGGACCATGTCCCCCGACCACGTGGTGTTGGTTGAGACGGTGCTGTCCGCTCCGTTCACCATGGGAAGGAGGAGGACGGTCAAAAGAAGCGTCACCATGCTCAATGCATGCCCTTGTCGCATGGACTGGCGTTGGAGTGGCGCCATATCAACCCCAAGGCTTCGCGTCTTCAAAGTGTTCACACAACACAAGCAAAGTGGTGGGCCCGCCCGGATTTGAACCGGGGTCTGACGGCCCCCAGCCGCCAAGTATAGGCCAAG
>CALGEM010000186.1 GCA_937881505.1 uncultured euryarchaeote | reverse complement strand
ATGGCGGTCTAATCGAAGCCAAGGCAGAAGATGTTCGTCGAATCTCAAATTGGGACAGAGTCGAATACCTTGAACTCGACAAGCCGCTGGAATTCTTCTATCTGCCTTCCGAGTGGGGCGGCCAGCCCGACCCCGGCATCATGATGCACGAAACGACCCACGTGGTGCGCGCCACCGATACCTGGGACCGTGTCATCATCTCACCATCAGGCGAAATTCTGCGGGAAATTGACCTGTCGTTCAGCGAATGGGACGGCGACGGCACCGCCATCGTTGACCTCGACACCGGCGTGGACGCTGGCCACCCCGACTACGACTATCTTGAACCGTGGACCGGTGAGAAAACGCTCTACTCCGCCAAGTGGACCCCCGCTGACAACGATTGGGTGGAGACAAGGAATTCAGACACCTCATCGGGCCACGGAACTCACGTTGGCGGCACCATCGCCGGCAACGGTGATGCATCCGGAGGACGACGGGCTGGCGTGGCCAAGGGCGGACAACTCGTTGCCCTCGGAGCGGGTGATGGCGCCTCGATTTTCGCCGGCGTTCAAGGCCTTGAGTGGACATATGCACATTCCATCCCCGGCCAAAACCCCTACCATATCCGTGTCGTTTCCAACTCGTGGGGCAGCGACGGCGATTACGACCCGCAAGGCACCATCACGCAACTGACCGACCGCCTCACCTACGAGAACGATGTCGCCGTCATCTTCGCAGCATCCAACTCCGGAGGCTCAGGTGCTGAATGCTCGGGCGACCTGCGAACCAACGTCTACGCCAACACGCCCTCGGCCATCTCCGTCGCAGCGCTTACCCATGACGGCACCGCCGTCACCTCGTTCTCCTCCCGTGGATGCATGAACCAACAACACACTTGGCCCGATGTCGGTGCACCCGGTCGAGACATTTGGGCGACGGCTCCTCGCGGCACCGCCATTGATGCAACCACCCGTGCCCAAGGCGACCTCTACTACATGGCCATCTCCGGGACATCCATGGCCACGCCCCACGTTGGTGGAATGGCGGGCATCCTGCTGGATGTTGCTCCGTCCTTGGGCGCAGCCGACTACCACAGGGACGACCACGACTTTGGCGACAGCCTTGTTGGGGGAGAAGGGACGGCATCCTACGCTCAATACGAGGATTGGAACGAGCGAAACAACAGCCGGGTCCACGAGGTTGAACTCATCCTTGAACTGACGGCCCGCTACGAAGGCATGGCTAATTCCTGTGAAGCCGGCAACGACGAAGATTCCTGCAACGACATCCCTGAGGAGTGTTATCGCAGCGCAACCGGCCAGTGCCACGACTGGCGCATTGGCCACGGACTGACGGACGTTGACGCAGCAGTCGCTTTGGCTCGCACCCTTCAGTTGATGCGAGACCAGGACGGCGACGGTATTGTGGACCACCCCGAATACAACGTGTGGGACGCCTACGAGATTTACGAGAACATGATGACGACGACCACCATTCCCGCCAACACCGACCGTGTTCGGCACGCCTGGAAAGGCGATTGGAACCACTTCAACAACGGACAAACGGGTGCTGTCTACTACACCGAAGACTCAC
>CALGEM010000185.1 GCA_937881505.1 uncultured euryarchaeote | reverse complement strand
CTCAAGAACATGGTGGTATGTCCGAAGCAGATGCAACACACTTCATTGAGAAGACGATGATGCGTGAAGAGAAGCGCTACCTTCGCGACGTGTACTGATCACTCCATTGGCAGCGGGACGCTCATCACCGGCAGTCCGGCCTCGTTGGCCATCGCTTCCATGTGCTTGGTCCAGACCGATTGAGGTCCAGGAAACGCCAGCATGTGTGTTGCGTGCTTCATCATCCGGTCGCCCAAATCGGCGACGGCTTCGGAACGTCCGGAATCTTCGGCACTGTTCGGACGCGGTGCGTCCCAAGCCTCCGTGAACACGGCGACGGGGATGTTGTTGTTGTCGGCCCATCGTTCAGCAAGATAGTCAACACCGCTGGCTCCTCCCAGAATAATGACATCGGGGTAACCGTTGTATTTGCACCACATGTTCATCTCGTCTTCAAAGAAACTGAAATCGTAGAATTTCGAGTTCCCACATACGATCAAATTGATGATTTTTCCGTCTTTATTGAGGTCCTTTCCTGCAAGGGCCTCCAACACTTCGCTCCCGGTTGACGTCGTTCCGCTCATGTTAGCCCATGGAGGTGTCTTGGTATGAAGGTTCGCTGAAAAAGTCAGTAAAATTGCCGATTTCCGGAACAAAAAACCGTCAATATGTCTAAAATTCGGAGGCCCCTGCAGGTTATTCTGCAGACTTCACACATCACGACGAAGCAATAAAACCACATCCGACACAGCCGAAGGTATGGATGAGGCATCGATTGGGTTCAAGGCCCGATTGATTTCCATGCTCCTCCGTCTTGTGACCTTAGGGTTGATCGCTGTCGCCATCATGATTTCAACCGAGGGCATTTTCATCGTGATTCTGTTATTCGTCCTCGTGGTGCCGTTTGAGAAAATGTTTCCACGTCATCGAGGCCAAAAAGTAAGGCGCCCTCACTTGGATACCGACGTGGGCTACGCCCTCGCCTCACCGCTCATGGGTCTGTTGACGGGGTTTGTGGCCATCGTCATCGGTCTTCTCAGCCTCGCTTGGATTCCCGGTCTCCTTCTCGCCCCGTACGTTGCGAAAATTCCCGAGGCCTACATGCCCGTGGTTGGATTCCTCCTGTTCGATGCGCTTGTGTACTGGACGCACCGCTTCTATCACGAGATACCGGTGTTGTGGAAGTTCCATGCCATTCACCATTCAACCGAGCATCTGGACTGGGCCAGTGGATTTCGGGCTCATCCTCTGGACGGGACCATCCTGGCCCCGGCGTTTGTGTTCCTCGTCACTGCTGGCTTTTCCTTTGAACTGACTGGGGCTCTTGCAGCGGCTCAAATCATCTTGGGGTTGTTCCTCCATGCGAACGTGAGGTGGCGCCTCAAGTGGTTGCACCGTCTCATCATCACGCCCGAATTCCATCATTGGCATCATACCAATGAACGGGATGCGATTTGGACAAATTACTCCACGTTCCTTCCCTTGTGGGACCAACTGTTTGGAACCTACTTCATGCCAAAAGACCGGCGACCGCAGTCCTATGGTGTGAACGAACCCATTCCCGATGGTATCCTGCGACAGCTGCGTCACCCGTTCAAAGGTTGGCGAAACCCGTTGTGGTATGTGCTTCACCCATTCCAGTCCATCAGGAGGTCGTTGAGGTTCACGAGGAATATACTCCGTTCAATGCGGAAGTCCATGTTTCGGCGCAGAGGGACGAAACCCTGGGATGTCTATCCTCCTGAAGACGCCGCCTCTACGCAGTGATGTCCAGCACGAAGCAGGGTAGACCATCGCGTAAACTTCTCTCTCTCGGACCGCTTTCCTCATAGATTGACTCGGCTGACAAGGGTCCATGGGCTTCAAGCGCGTGCTGATTGCCAACCGTGGCGAAATCGCTCTCCGTATCCTGCGAACCCTTCGTGATATGGGCATTGAGGCGGCCATCATCCACGGCCGAGAGGACCGACTCTCTCTGCCGGTTCAAATGGCGGACATCGCCTATCCGAACTATCGAACCAATCCACTCGATTCCTACCTCGATATCGAGGCGGTGGTGCAGGCGGCCAAGGAACTCGAGTGCGATGCCGTTCATCCTGGGTATGGGTTCCTTGCCGAAAACGCTGCCTTTGTGGCCCGTCTCGAGGAGGAAGGCATCACTTTCATCGGACCAGCCTCCGGTGTCATCACCTTGCTTGGCGACAAAATTGAGGCGCGAGCGGCGATGGAGGCTGCTGGCCTTCCAACAGCCAAGGGTTCGTCAGAACCCATCGCCAGCGCCGATGTCGCCAGTGCGCTCGCCGATGAAATCGGCTACCCTGTTATCATCAAAGCCGCAGCAGGTGGCGGCGGCATCGGTATGCAGATCGTTCAGAAAGCCGACGAATTCGAGAGTGCCCTCAAGCTCTGTCAGTCCCGGGCCAAGTCGGCTTTTGGTGATGAGCGAGTGTTCGTTGAGAAGTACATTCAAGGAGCACAGCACGTTGAATTCCAAGTGCTGGCCGATGGAAAGAACGCCATTCACTTCGGTGAACGATTCTGTTCCATTCAGCGACGCCACCAAAAACTCGTCGAAGAAGGTCCATGGTTGACCGATGAAAAGCGTGCTGAAATCGGAGCATTGGTGTGCAAAGGTGCTGAATCGGTGGGTTACAAGGGCCTTGCAACCTTTGAATTCCTACGAGACGCCAACGGCGATTTCTACTTCCTCGAAGTGAACCCTCGCGTCCAGGTGGAGCACACCGTCACCGAACTCATCACCGGCCACAACCTCGTCGAACTCGGCATTCGTGTCGCTCAAGGCGAAGCCCTTCCGCTCAAGCAAGAGGACATCACGTGGCGAGGCCATTCAATTCAGTGCCGCTTGAACGCCGAAGACCCGCGTGAGTTTGTTCCAAGTCCTGGTCGCTTGTGGGAATGTCACTTCCCGAGCGGTTTCGGCATTCGCTGCGACACACATGCCCACCCGGGCTACGAAATGCCCGGATGTTTCGACTCCTTGTTGGCGAAACTCTTGGTGTGGGGTCGAGACCGTGAAGACGCGATTCGCCGCATGAAGACAGCGCTGGATGAAACGATGATCACAGGTGTAGAGCACTTGATTCCCCTTCACCGCCGCATCATGGACGAGGAAGATTTCAACAACGGCGATATCACGATTCAGTACATTGACATGCACCAAGAGTTGCTTGGCTGAGGGTGTTCATCATGTCCGTCCTCATCGTCGGTAGCATCGCTTACGATTCCGTTGCTTCTCCCGAAGGTTCCGTGGAACGGGCGCTGGGGGGTTCAGCCACCTATGGTGGCTTGTCCTGCCGATTTTTGCAGCAGCACATGACGGGCCGCGAAACCGGTCTTGTCGGCGTCGTGGGGAATGATTTTGCTGATGAAGACCGGCAAATTTTGGCTGATGCAGGCCTAGACCTCGAAGGCCTCGAAACGGCCGAGGGTGAAACGTTCCGATGGGAGGGCGCCTACCACGGGGCCATGGCTGAAGCCGAAACAAAGGCGACCTACCTCAACGTCTTCGAGCACTTTCAGCCCTCGGTTCCAGAAACTTGGCAGCAGCCTAACGTGGTTTTCTGCGCCAACCTCCACCCCGCACTCCAAAACAGCGTCCTTGAACAGACGACGGCCGGACGGTTGACGATGCTTGATTCAATGAACTTGTGGATCACGATTGCCAAACCGGCCCTTCTTGAGGTCATGCAGGCCGTGGATTTGATTATCATCAACGATGGCGAAGCACGAATGCTTTCCGAGGATGAAAACTTGGTCCGTGCCATGCACGCACTGGCAGAGGAAACGAACACACGCACGCTCATCGTCAAGCGAGGTGAACACGGTGTTCTGGCGCTTCATGAAGGGGCCCTTCTCGCTCTCCCCGCCGTTCCCACAGCGCATGTGGTGGACCCCACCGGTTGCGGCGATACCTTTGCCGGAGCCTTAGCGGCGCACTTGGCCTCTGGCTCAGGGCCCCTCTCTCTGGATGAACTTAGAACGGGGTTGATGATGGCCACGGTTATGGCGAGCTTCACGCTTGAAGCGTTTGGAACCACGGCACTGCGTGGCCTTGAAGGCCCATCGTTTGACCAACGCATGGCGGATTATCGGTCCATGTTGGGTTTGTGAATCAATCCTCATCGAGGCGAGGGACATTCACGCTCTCCTCATCGTTGCTGCTTGATAAGAGGTCCTCGAAGGCCATGGTTTCGAGGGCTCCTTCCTCTGACTGGCGTAATTCGTTCGCCACAGCGAGCAGTTGTTCTGACCGTCGATTGAGTCGAGCCGTTTCTTCCGGAGCCATCACGCCTCCCTGTTCTTCGGAGAGGGAATCATGGACGCGAGCGTTGCTCTCGTTCGCTGCGGCAGCTGCTTGGGCGCGAAGAGCACCTGAAGTTTCCGTGGTCGCCATCGGTCGTGGTCCATTGACCGCACGCTCCAACCATTCGTTGGAGTTCGCACGAATCCGATTCAAAATACCGCCCGTTCGGGGTTGACGTGGACGAAGGCTCCGGGTTCGTCGAGGATGGAACGATGAATCCTCAATGGACGCTTGCTCCTTGGGCTTGAGCAAGGTTTCCCGTTGGGCAACGGGGGCCACGGTGGGCTCGTCCGTTTCGGCCTCCGGCTCGATGACGGCATCGATGGCCTCAAACAATTCAACATCCAATTCCAGCGCCTCGGGTTCTTCCTCCTCCACCTCTTCTCGGTTGGCTCCAGGGATGTGAGCGCCGTGTTGGTTGTAGAACGAAGGCATGAACCTCTGAGGGTGTTCGTAGGTTCCTTGGTGCATGGGCGGCGCCTGTTCGGGCACGAGCACGGGGTGAATCAGCGGTGCAGGGCGGTGGTCGGGAGGGTAATCAACGGGTTGGGCAGGAAGGGATACGGGTTGGAAACTCTGAATGAAGCCCACCATCGGAGGGGCCGGTTGAGGTTCGGGTTCATGGGTCGGCATCCATTCCGGCGTTGGTTGGTGCTGATCAACGACCATCGCTTGGCCTTCTCCCTCGGAGAGGAAGTGGTTCACCGCCTGAGGAACTTCGAGTACGTTAGGCAAGATGGGAGCCGGGAGCACCTCTGCATTGTGCCATCCTCCATCGAGTTCGGTTTCGAGGGCTTTGAGCTTGGCTCGCACCTCGGCCATGGTCTTGTTGTTGGCGAGGTGATTGAACATGAAACTGAGTCGGTTCAGTGAGCGTTCATGACCGTACAATACATGGGTGTCGCCAGAGGATGTTTGAATGGTCAACGTGGGTTTCTTGGTCAAGAATCGAGCAGCAATCAGTCCGACGCCGGCTCCGATGAACGCCATCTTGTAAGCGGAGGGGACCATCACTCGGTAGCCAATCCAAATAAACGCCATGCCCAAGAGGATGAGCCAGGTTGGGACCAAATCGCTGGAATGATGTTTCATCGTGGTGATGGCGTTCAGTCGCATGTCAACGGTAGCGTTCCGCTTACCTTCGATGCTCAGCATGCGCTCATCCAAGGTGATTTTCACCCGTTCCGATGGTTCTGCCAACCGGAGGGACAGGAAGGTTTCCTTGTCCGTCTCGCTGGTTGGTACAGTCCCCTGCCCAATCTCGCGCATCCCATGTCCGAGCGGGGTGTGTGAGGTTATCAAACCACCGCAGGAGGTCCGAGTTGACCGGTGCAAAACCAACGGTTGGCTCATTCGCCGTCAGGCATTGATGGCCGTGACCACCGCTGAGCCCATGATGCGAGGTTTGGAATCCAATTGGGCGATAAGGACGGCAGGGGGGTTGTCCTTTCTGATGAAGAGCGGATGTTCCCATTCCACCGTCAGCTTGCTGCCCTCCACGCTTTGCACTCGGCCGACGACGAATTGGAGGTCGACGCTGGCGTGGATGACATCGCCGGCAGCCAGTACTCGCTTTTGGAAGGGCGAAGTTGTCAGGTCAACCGTGGACCGCTGGTGCTGGTCAAGCGCCATGGGGGTGGAGATGTTGGCTCGCTTGTCCTCAACGGGTGGATGGACGATGATGGTGTTGCCCGTGAGGTGTTCCTCCTTGGCGTTTCGCAAGGCGAGACCAACACGGTCGCCTGCGGTGGCGACCTCAACATCGTCGTCCATGACCTGCAGCGATTTGGCGTTCCCCGTCCCGTTGGCTGGCAACAGCAGCACCTCGTCGTGCACGTTGACACGGCCCGACTGGACGTAGCCAATGGCGACCAGGCCGATGCCTTTGACGTTGAAGTACTGGTCAACAGGCAAGACCAACGGCGCATTGGCGTTGGCTTCCAAGACGCTTTGGATGCCGTCCATCAAGGCGTACATGCGCTCTCGGAGGTGTACACCGTCGTTGGTCTCAAAGGTCCACGAACCCAAGCCTGCTTGCTTGAACAACATTTTGACTTGGTCTTCGTCAACCCATCCGCCGTCAGCGGGATTGATCACGGCTAAACCATGCTCAATACCGGCACTGGCAAAGGCCACCAAGGCCTCGCCAAGAACGGCGTCAACCGTAGTGACTTCGATGATGCCCGCTTGCGATGTGGAAAGGGCGTTGAGAAAGGGCGGAAGGCGCTCAGGGAATTTCGCGGGGCGAATCAGCGAGAGGATTCTCGCTCCGTCGGGGCCGTTTTCCTTGTGAACATAGGTGTGAACGTCCCTTTGGTCGGCCGGTTTGGCAATGCTACGGGCCAGTTCGTCAGAGGCGATGACGGCGATGTTCAACACGACCATGCAGCGGCCAGTTGGCTGTGCTTGAAGAATCAATGGGTGGTCAAGCGTCCCGCTTCGCCTTCTGAGCGAGCATGTTGTCTCGGATGGCTTTGGCCTTGGCCCACTCTTCTTTTTCATCGTCCGTTTCGGGCGTGAATTGGGGAATTGGGATGGCTTGCATCATGGAATCGATGGCGACGAAGAAGAAGTAGCCCTCGCAGATGATGCTCTTTTCCCAGGTTGCTTTGCTCATGGTGTAGGCGGTTACCTTGGTGCACGCTGTGCGGCTACTGGTGTAGACGATTTGGCCGGTGACTTCCAACAAGTCGCCTTGCCGGGCGGGGGCGATGAAGGTCAATGTATCAATGGAAATCGTGACAAATTCTCGGTGAGCGAACTTCGCGCAGGCAATGCCGCCGGCTTTGTCCATCAGCGAGAGAAGTCTTCCACCAAACAGGGTGTTGTAGGCGTTGGTGTCCTGAGGAAACACCTCTTCGATGAGGGTGACGGGCTCGGTGGAATAAGGCTCCATGGGCTGTCCACGCGGTCCACCCTCATAACTCATGTTCACGCCGTTTGGGAAAAGCGTGGGAAAAAGGGACAGAGTCGGGTAAGCGACGAGATTTTAGGGGGGCAAACCCTCGCCAAGGTGCAGGTGACACCATGTCAAACCAAACAGACCGAAAAATAAAGCCAATTTTCTTGATGTTGTTGATGCTTCTTGCCCCGTTTGCCTCGGCCAACGTAACCACCTTCGCCGATGGCGATTCAAGCGTTGATGTTGAAATTCGAGATGGCGATGAACTGCAAAATCTGGTGGACGGTGCCATCCATCTGCCTGATGGCGAGACCGTCACCGGGGCGACCATGAAGGTCCACACCCACGCCGTGGAGCACGGTCACCAATCCCGTATCGATACCGATACGGACCTTGGCAGCGGGAACTACCGTGTATGGAATCCAGATTACAACAACCAACTGACGGAGTTCTCAGACGAGTCTCTGTTCCGTTATGAAGACAGCAACAGAGCGACACCTGTGTCCTTGATTTCTGAAGGCTTCTTGACCGACTTTGAGGGCTCACCGGCAGGCTTCACCGATTCCACCGAACCATCCCTCATGCCCTCGAGCGGCGTTGGCTGGGAACACGGTTCACTCTCCGCTTCCGATGTTCCAGCGGGCTGCGCCTCCGGCCAGGAATGCTGGGGAACCAACCTTGCGGACACCAACTACACCGACGATAACGACGACGGAAACTCACCGCCTTCCTACATGCCATTCACCGTTGGTTTGACCAGTGCTGAACTCTTCGTCGACCCGCTCTTGAAGAGCAAGACCGCCTTCTTTGATTCGTGGTGGAACCTTGAGACCATTTCTGGGTCTCAGCAAAACACCGTTCGTTTCCCTGACTGTGGCTACCTCCAGGTTCGCTCCTCGCCAAACCCGGGCTTCCCACCCGATGCTTCCGGCTTTTCTTACATCGCTATTGACCAGCAGGCCAGCAGCGGCCTTTCCTTTGGTACGAATTTCGCCCAGGGTGGCGGCTCGCAGTGGAGCAACTGGGATGGAAAAATCTCCAGCAACTGCGGCGGGTTGCAAAACGGAAGTCAATGGGAATGGGGTCTTGCAGGCTCCTCGACCACCGCACAAAACCCCTCTGGCTGGACCACGCTCGCCGTTGATTTGACCGACTACATCGACGAATATGTCCAAATCCGCTTCGTCCTGCACCACACGGGTAACTCCGCTATGAACCTCGACGACAACATGTCGGGCTGGTACATCGACAACTTCCGCCTCGGCGACCTTCTTCCCCAACAAGCCAGCATGACCGTTCGCGGCATGACGCCTTCCACCTTGGGTGGCGAGAACCACCCCAACGGCTACGGGCTGCTGTCCCTCGAGGCCGAAACGTCCTTGACGGCAACCTTGGAAGTCGATGTCCTCGATACGAACAACAACGTCATCAACGACAAGGACGGTCAGCCCATGACTGGCCTTTCCGGCGACATCATCGAATTGTGGAACATTGACACGGACAAGTACCATGCTGTGAATCTTAAGTTCAATTTCAATTCAGGGCCCGAGCGGCTATCAACGCCCATCTTGCACGGGTTTAGCATCGGTACGCGAGTTGGTACAGGCTTCAATTTCTCCGCGATTGGCCCGGTTCAAATCGACGGTGGCGTCTGGCAGACCATGGGCGGTGGAGAGCCCATGATCTACGTTCCAGAAGTGAAGCGAGAAGCCTACAGTTCAGCCTTTGAGCGAAGCAAGTTCAGCTACCCCATCACGGCCATGACCCCGATGGTTCAGGATGACTGCAGTGAATCCCCTTCTATTGAAATCACACCAACCGGTTCGACCACCAGCATCAGCCTTCAGGAAGGCGTCCAAACGGTGTTCGACGCACCGCTCTTTGGCTTCAATTCGGTGACCTCCTATCAGGGTCCCTGCGACGTGGGTGGCATTTGGTTCGACCTTGAATTTGGCCACCACGCCACCAACCTCCGCATTGACGTGGCGGACGATGGCGATGTTGACTACGGCTTCCTCGAACCCGCCTTTGACATGTTCGGCCGACAAACGACCTTCGTTTCAGGAACCGTTGACAACATCAACTACGCCGCTGACAAAGCCACGCTCACCCTCGGCGTTAACGGCCAGGCCATGGGTGGCTTCTTCCTCTTGCCAGAGGGCGCCGAAGTCACCGCTGCTGATTTCGGTATGGACCAAATTTCCGTTCGCTCCAACAGCGACCCGGTTGAAGGCTTTGAGTTGACATTGATGGCGGGCTCCCAGTCCGTGGTGCTCGGCGACATGCCAAACAGCACCACCCTCGTTCAAGAGATGCTCTCTCAACCCATTGATTTCGTTGGCGCCCTGAACTCCTTGCTGTCCAACCCGTCGGTTGCGGGAACGCACCAGGACGAATTTGGCCGATACTGGGTCATGTTCCGCTTCATGGTGGATTCGCCGAATGCTTCCTCGGGTACCACGCTCGACCTCGTTGATTTGGACATCGTCTACGACTACTCCACGACGCTCAACGCCGCAGACGGCTTTGACATTGAACTCAACCAAGGTGTGGCTCTGTGGACCGGTGGCGCGACGGCCAGCGTGCCGGTTGCTGTCTACACCGACTCCGGTGGCGGCGTCTCTCTGAGCGACCTCAGCGTCTCGACCAGCACCGGTTACACCAACACGCTGGTCATGACCGATAGCCCGGTCGGCCTCTACCCCAACGGGGACATTTACGAGGTGGTCACCACCCACACGGTCGACCCTCTGACCGGAGCGTCGTTGAACGAAGCATGGCTCACGTTTGAATCCGAATCTGGCTACATCAAGTTCGCTTGGAGCGACTTCATGTCCTTCTCGGAGGCCAGCGATGAGAACAATTACGTGCAACTCGAATCCACTTCATCGGTTGCCGATGTCACCAACGGCAAGGAAATCACCTGGCACTTCCGTGTCAACCCTGACTGGGACGATACAGCGGCCGTTCGCATGTATGCCGGCTTGACCACGACCAGCGGCGTCAACGGCCTTCCGGACGCTATCCTGCTCGACCCTGCTGTTGGCAACGCCGTCGAGAACGACGCTGGCATCACCTCCTTTGAGCTTCAGAACAGCATCGGCGCTCCGCAAGCGCTGACCGGTGCAGAATCCGGCCAAGACATCAACCTCATCGGACAAATTCGTCTCCAAGATTTGAACGAGGCCCCCGACCCAAGCCTGTACTTCCTCGTGCTCGAACTCAAGCACGTCAACACCACGGACGGCAACATCACCGTGGAGTGGGAAGAAGTGGCGAACCGCTCGGGCGTCATCGGTGGCGACTTCAACTGGAACATCGACCTTGGCGACGCCGCAGGCAGCGAAACGTACCGATTTGCCGTACGTGGCTACGAAGGCGGCGATTTGCTTTGCCCGCCATCTCAGTACAATCCAGACGAGACGTGTGCCATTCCATTCGACATCACCATCGACACCTACGAACCAAATCTCCTCGACCTGCAGGTCCTGAGTCCGGGAACGGATTCCAACGTTGACTCAAACTGGAGAACCCTCCTTGACGATACATGGGTTGTGCCTCAAACCACGCAACAGATCCGAATGTCCAGCCAAGACTTGCCAAGTCCACCTGCGACCTTGGACATGCACCTATGGGTTGAGCACGACCACGACACGAACAGCGACGGCCTGCCCGATGCTGACGAGTACATCACCGTCACCCTCAACGGTGACGGTGAGGCACCAACGGCCAATTACTCTGGACAGTACAACGATTACGCCAACGAAGGCCTCGAAGGCAAGGTATCGATTTGGATTGAAGGCTACGACCTCGCAGGCAACCCCATCAACGGGGGCGGACCCGGCTTTGACAACGATCAAGTGACCTATGTGTCCATGTCGTCCAAGAGCCCGGTGATTCGAAACTTCTTCATCGAGGATTCAAAGGGCAACCCGTTCTTGAATTCCAATGAATTGCAGTGGGACGGTACCTGGAATCAAACCATGTACGCCGGAAACACGTATCACCTCATTCTCGAGGCGAGCGACGACAACGGATGGCGAGACGTTGACTTCTTCCAAGTCAACCTCGACAAGACCGACGACGACATGACCGTCTGGTACTTCCCACGCAACCAAACTGCATGGACCGACAGTCCTCACATCGAAATCGTTTACGACGGTGATGTTGGACCGACCATGCTCACCATGGACAACACGGCGCTCATCGACCCGTTCGAATCGGACTTCATCCTCAACATCCCAATCCGAATCGATTGGGGTATTGTCGGCATGGACGGCAAGGACATCGAACCCAAACTGCAGATGCAGGACCTCGACAACCCGCTCTACACGATGCTTTCGGGTGTGCCGGGCCGCTACATCCAAATCTGGCGCTACAGCGACGGTATGCAACTTGACTTCCGTACCGACGAGGTCAACAACCTCATGGTCACACCGATGTTTGAAGACGTGAGCGAACCGTTCACCAGCGATGTTCGTCAAGGTTTCATCTTCGCCGGCGACACCGTCCGATTCACCGGGCAGTTCGCCTTCCGAGAAGGTATCTACGACAGCGTCTACATCAACCCTGAAGTTGAATTGACGATGGAAATTGTGCGTCAGGATGCTGCCGAGAACTTTGCCAAGGGTTACATCTCAACGCCGGGTGAAACCATCACCCACAGCTTCACCGGTGGTGTGTTTGACATCAACATTACAGCACCTGTGTTCACCAACGAGTACACCTACACCTACCAACTCATCAACCTGCCCGACGGTGCTGAAGACTTTACGCCGGCGTTGTGCGCGACCTCCACGTCCTATGGATGCGGTGAATTCACCCTCAAGGTTGACCGAACACCTCCTGAGGTGCTTTCGAACACATGGCAGGCAGAGAAGGGAGCCCTCCCGGCAGGTGCAGATGACCGCATCATCGCCAACACTTTGTCCACGGCCAACTACCACTGCGTTGACATTCAACTGCAGATCAAGGAGCAGGAAGCCATGTTCCCCGGCGACCTCCAAGTCAACTGGATGTTCTACAGCAACACCATCGACTACACGCCGTGGTCGGAGTACGCCGAGTACTTTGGCTTCGAACCCTCGTCCGAAACGCTCTCGCTCAGCACCTTGGGCGATGGATACCTCGCTACGGCGACCTGTTTGGACCTCTGGCCACTCTCGGATGCTGAACCACGCGTCTTTGATGCTGAAGTGAATGAGCAACAGCAACCCACCCTGGTGTTCTGGGTTTCGGGTGCTGACTCCGCCGGATCAACGGTTCGTTTGGGTGGCGGTCCACAGGAAGACGGCTCGATTTTGCCCATCTTCTCCGGCCAAGCCCAGCACAAGTCGCAATACACCTTCATTGAGGAGAAAGCGACCTTTGAGATTCAAGATGTGTTGCTCAGCGATGACCCACGAGTTGGTGAGAGCATGAAACTCCGAATCAAGGTCAAGAACACCGGTTCCATGGCTGGCGTCGCCGAATTGGTCATCAAGTCCGTCACCGACAGTGGCACACCCGTTGTTGAAGACACGGTCTCCACCCCAGAACTTGGTATTCAAGAAGTGAGCGATTGGGTCGAGGTCACCCTCGCACCGTTTGCTGCACAAACCACGGGCATGTACTACACCATCAGCCTCAACGGATCCAGCGAGAACATCTACGACGGGTCTCAGGGACAGTGGGCAGATGTGTTCAACGTCAAGGTCCAAGCTGAGGAAGACTCGAGCAACATGTTGCTCATTGTGGTCATTCTCGTCGTGGTCATCGGTGTTCTGGGCACCTTGGTTTTGGTGCTCGCCCGCCGTGGTGGAGGCGCTTCCATGCTCGATGACGAGTACGAAGAAGAGGACGATGACGATGCAGGCTACACGGAGAGCAAGGTGCTCGCTGAAATCCCCGCTGATGTCGACCCGGAGATGGCTCGTGCCATGCAGACCTTCCCGCAGTGGACACAAGAGGAAATCCAAGGTTACTTTGACCAAGGATGGACCGTTGAATCCCTCCAAGACTGGGTCAACAACCAGTGAGGCGGCTTGATGCCTTCCGATGGTTGGACCGATGCGGTCTGGGAGGACCCGGACGGTGGTACCGTGATCCTCCACGGTACAATGCCCACCGTGGTCTATCCCAACGCCATGCGACCTCGTGCAGCCTGGCACGGCTTGGCCCTGCTCGAGTCACCCGATGTGGTTGACCTATGGATTCAGGAAGAAGCCGATGAGGCGGAATCGCAAGGCGTCAATTTGACCCATGCCATGCTCTCAGGTGGGGCGTTTGGGAAGTATGTTGAAGGCATTTCTACCTTGGAAAATTTGCAAGGTGGGCGCTTTCCTGACCCTGAACCACGCCGACTGCAGCGAAATGCGGACCGTCACAACAGACCCGTCTATTTCATTGAACCATTGGCCGATGACGAGGATTGGGGCGACTACTTGACGCAAGAGGCTCGAGCAGTATCGCATTGGAAGAAATTGCTCGGTATGATTCGGGTCGGTAAGCGATGGAAAAAAAGCGTGAAACATCATCTCTTCAATGCCCAACCCCCACCCAAAGGCCAATCGGTGGATTATGCCACAGCAAGCGTATTGGCCGCTGCTTGGTGGGACTTATCCGAGTGGCTCAGCACCCCCGAACTTGCTCAACGCAGAAACGCTCGCTACGCCGCACGCATTCGTGGGGCTCTCGCTGAGCTCCGGGCGAATGAAGGCGAGGGTGCCACGCTTCTCTTGGTGGTGCACCGCCCGCATGTGGAGGCGATGTTGGACGCGTTAAAGATCGGGCCCTCGCCTGAGGAGATTTCATCAACATTGACCCACACGATTGACACGGAGGAGGAGTAGCATGGCCACCGGTTCAATTGACGTTCGCGTTGAAAACCAACTCGTTCGCTTTGTCTGCCCAACGCCTCTGAACCATGACACGGTCGTCGCTGAAGTGGGCGGCCAGCGCAACAGCGGCGTGGTCATCAAAGCGATGGAACGCCCACGAGCGACCTTGGTTATCGATGAGGAAGGTCGCATCGTCGTTCATGGCACGCATCGGATTGAAGCAGCCCGTGCTGCTGCCAAGGAACTCCTGCTTCGCATGGGTATGGACGACAGCGGGCTGGTCGCAGAAATGGGGCCGGTCGTCGTCTCGTTCCAATTTGACCGTGCGCTCAACTTGGAAGCCATCCCAGCCAGCCTTCCATCTGGAACAGCCGAGTTTGATGCTCGCCTCGGGTGCACCACCTTGACGGACACTCGACACAGTCTGACCGTTCAAATGTGGCCCAACGGCAAGTGCATTGTCGCCGATGCTCGTCATCCCAACATGGTGGCCATGGCTGCGGTGTATTGGAACGGTTTGTTCAGCGACAGGGGCTTTTTCGTCGACCGAATTTGAGGGAGCCGCATGGTCTATGACGGTCCGATTTTGGACAACCACTTTCACCTCAATCGCAAGGGCTTGTTCCTTGAAGCCGCTCGTTCCTTCCAGCGCGTGGGTGGGACCGATTTGGTCCTTGTTCACTGCCCCGATTTCGCTGCCCCTCCCGAAACGTTGGAAGGTCATCGAACGGCCTACGCCGACACATTGAGCATGGCGCAATCGGTGCGAGATGAGGTCGGTCTCGGTGTTCGAGTGGTGCTGGGACCGCATCCCGCTGCCTTCGCTCATCAATTTGAGCGCTGGGTGTCCGAGGACGGGGACGCCGGGAAGGAGCGTGCGATTGAGAATTACCGACATTCCATTGAGGCGGCGTTGGCTTTTGTTCACGAGGGCCAAGCCCATGCCATCGGTGAGGTCGGTCGACCCCATTGGCCGGTCTCGGACGAGATTTGGGACCTATCAAACGAACTTCTGGATGAAACGATGCATTTGGCAGCTCAAGAGGGGTTGCCACTTCAATTGCATGTTGAGGGTGAAAGCGAGGATACGTATCCCGATTTGGCCAAACGCGCGTTGCGCCAAGGCATGGACTTGAGGAAGTTGATTCGCCATTATTCGCCACCCGATGTTCGAGATGCCCACACTCACGGGTTAACGCCCAGCGTGCTGTGCGGTAAAGGGGCCTTGGAACGGTTGGTTGAGACACATCCCATGGCCAAGAACGGGTTTTTCCTTGAAACAGACTACATGGACGACCCACGAAGGCCAGGTGCTGTTCTCGGGCCCAAAACCGTCCCCAAACGAACACAGCAACTCCTCGCCGCTGGCGTGGATGAGGAGGTTCTGTGGAACACCCACAGTGCATTGCCTGAACGCGTTTATGGTGATTGATGGGTTCCTTGGCGAATCCTCTGCTTCGGCAACAACTTCCCATCACATTGATGAAAGAGAATCAACAGGGAGGTTTGAGGGCCATGATTCCACCACGCCGTTTGGGATTGTTTGTGGTGGCGCTCTTGCTGTGCAGTTTCGCTCCAATTGCCCAAGCCCAAGCACCAACCGCTCCGGGTGTTGAGATCGATTGCGACGAAAAACAGCCTGAACTCAATGTTCACCCGCTCAACGACCCGGTGGTCGATATTACATGCACCGTGAAGAACCCCTCTTCCTTCCAAGAATCCATCAGCGTGGAAAAAGAGTGGGACGGTCTTGAGGTTGACATGATGCTTGAAGAGGACACCTTTGACCTTGGCCCAGGTGAAGAAGAGGACTTCAAGGTCACCTTCACTGGACAAACCCGTCTCTCAGCCGAATTATCCTACGACTTCACCCTAAACGCCGCCGTGACCAACGTCGCCATGCTGGATTGGCCTGAAGCGCTCTCATCCAATGCATCGGTCAGCGGGGATTTGAACATCGCCGCCTTTGGCATGGTTGATCTGGACATCTCCGACCAGAGCACCCGCACCATGAGTGAAGGCGATGAGGTCAAGATCACGTTCCAATTCCGAAATAACGGCAACGATGGCGACAAAATCCGTGTCACAATCACCAACGCAGCCGAACTTGAAGAGGCTGGCTTCTCCTTCCCAGGTGGGACCTCCGTGGCAGAAGATGTTGCAGAAGACGGTGTGTCCACGGTGCGTGAATTGACCGTCAGGGCGCCTTCTGAAGTTGCTGCGGATGAGCGCTACCAAGTTACCTTCCAAGCTCAGAGCGAGCAGGACGCAGAAGCTCCAGTCAGCGAGGTCAGCATTCCCGTTCAACTGGAAGTCACCAACACTGCAGGTGGCCTTGGCGGCGGCCTGGAAGAGGTTGACAAAGACACCCTCGTCATGTACGGAAGCATCGGTGCTGCGGTGCTCTTCGGCCTCATTTTCGTGGTGGCCCTCGCCCGAACCCTGCGCCGTCGAGCCAATGCCCAACCCATGTATGTCCCGCCTGTTGAGATCGATGATGACGTCGACGACGACGATGAGGACGACCTTGACCTCTCAGAACTTGATGACTTGTTTTCTGACGACGATGACAGCGACGAATTCGACGACGTTTTCGCTGACCTTTGACGGTCGCTCACGGTCCTTCTCGTCAGGTCTTAAACTCGGCCGATGTGCCCCGATTTGATAGGCAACACTCAAAGGCTTGGTGTAGCGCACTACACCTAATCCCCAAGGAGGCATTTCATGCTTGGACTGGAAGGTAAAACGGCCTTTGTGTTTGGAGTGGCCAGTGAAGACTCCATTGCATGGGCGATTTGCAAGCAATTGGCGGCGGCAGGCGTCACCTTGTATTTGGGGTACCAAAAACGCTTCATGAGCCGTGTTTTCAAACTCAAAGACGAATTGCCTGCCATCGGTGGATTCTACCCTCTAGATGTTGCATCAGACAGCACCACCCAGGAGTTTTTCACGGCGTTCGCTGCAGACCATCCCGGTAAGAAAGCCGACATTCTGGTTCACGCGATCGGCTTTGCCCCCCGCTCTTGCTTTGACCGCCCGATTTTGTTCGTGGAGGACGATGACATCAACACCGCCATGACCATCTCAGCAAATTCGCTTCAACGCTGCCTCAAGCACGCCTTACCCTATCTCAATGCTGGCTCCTCTACCATCACTTTGACCTACGCTGCTTCTAACCGGTTCGTGCCCAGCTATGGCATCATGTCCATGGCAAAAGCAGCCTTGGAATGCTGGACGCGTGAACTCGCCTGCCATCTCGGGCCCGAAGGTCATCGGGTCAACGCCATTTCTTCAGGTCCTATCCGCACCATCGCAGCAAGCGGCATTCCTGGCTTTGACAGGATTTTGGACCACGTCGAAGCCAACGCTCCTCTTCGAAGAAACGTGAGCCAAGCCGATGTCGCTGGCGCAACGCTTTGGTTGGCCAGCCCGCTCTCAGCGGGCGTCACTGGTCAATGCGTGTACGTGGACGCAGGCTACTCCATCACGATGGTGCCCGAGAGCATCATGAATTGAGGTGTCCCCATGACGTTGACCACAGCAGACGGCAAACCCTGTGAGGGAATTGAGCAGGGGCCGTTTGAGCCCATCGCCGTCATTGGCTTGGGTGCCCTCATGCCCGATGCCCACGACATCGACGCCTTTTGGCAAAACATCCTCGACGCAAAAGTGAGCATCCGACCGCTTCCTGAAGGACGCTGGCCGGGACCCGTCGACCATTTCTGGAAGGAAGGCGGTCCGGGCGAGCACACCGAAGGGTACACCTATGCAAAAATCGGGGCCTTGGTGTCCGATGCAGAGTTTGACTGGCGACGCTGGCGGCAACCTCCTGGTACCTTGCCTCAAATCGACCCGTGCCAGTTGTGGGCCGTCACCGTTTCAGCCGACGCCATCGAGCACGCAGGTTATGACGGTGAGAGCAACGATATCGACCGCACCAGAACGGGCGTTGTGTTTGCCAACGCTCTGGGTGGCGAGAACCGAAACATGTCAAACATTCGAGTGTGGTCCAATCACACCACGGCCTTGGCCAAGCAACACGGTCTACCCGAAGCGAAGGCGGATGAATTTACCAATGCGATGCTGGAGGGCACGCCTCGGGTTGATGAAGACACGATGCCCGGGGAATTGGCCAACGTGGTCTCTGGACGCGTGGCCAACCTGTTGGATTTGCAAGGCCCCAATCACGCCATGGACGCTGCTTGCGCCTCCTCCATGGCCGCTGTTCTCGACGCTTGCCGTTTGCTGCAAACTCGTCAAGTCGACGTCATGTTGGCGGGAGCTACGGACCGAACGATGGACCCGGCGACCTTTGCAAAATTCTCCGCCATTGGCGCTCTCTCGCCGACCCATTCCTCGCCCTTTGATGCCCGAGCCAACGGCTTCGTCATGGGCGAGGGCGCCGGTGTCTTGGTGTTGAAGCGCCTCAGCGATGCGATTCGCGATGATGATGAAATCTACAGCGTCATCCGAGGCATCGGTGGCTCCTCAGACGGCCGAGGAAAAGGCATCACCGCACCAAGCCAGCGCGGCCAAGTTCAGGCCATTGCCCGAGCCTACAGTCAAGCGGGCTATCCTGCTTCGTCCGTTGAATTGGTGGAAGCCCACGGGACGTCCACAAAGGTCGGCGACGCGACGGAACTCTCCACACTTTCCCGGTTGTGGACTGGTGTTGAGGGAACTGGCAATGTTGCCGTTGGCTCGATCAAATCTCAAATTGGCCACCTCAAAGCGGCCGCAGGCATTGCGGGCATCATGAAATCGGTCATGGCCTTGCACCATCGAACCATCCCGCCGAGTGCGAATTTTGAGACACCCAACCCAACCGTTGACTGGTCAAACATTCCGTTTTTCGTCCCCACCGCTCCCCTTGAGTGGCCACGCCCAGAGATGCACCCTCGTCGAGCCGGCGTTTCGGCCTTCGGCTTCGGTGGCACGAACTTCCACATCGCGCTTGAGGGCTACGAGCCGGATTACCACGCACCACTGGCTTCCGATTGGGACGCTCGCTGGGCTGCTTACAGCGGGCAGACCGCCACCGACGCCCCTTCGATTTTCGACCCGTCCCTTCCTGCGACCATGTCCCACGAAGCTATGAAGGCGATTGAGGGCGGGGTGCTTCTGCTTTCAGATGACTCGCTTGAAGCGCTGCAAGCCCAACTGGGCAGTGTGGCTTTTGACGGGCCTTTGTTTGACAACGACCCCAAAGGCCGGCGTCTGTCAGAAGCGCTGCAAACGGCCAGTGCGGGTTTTGACCCTTCCCAAGCGTTCCGATTGGCTCTCGTCGCCACCTCATGGGCAGAATTTACCAAGCGCCAAACATTGGCAGGACAGGCGATGATGGACAGCGAGAAGTGGGGCTTCTTGCAAGCGCAGGGTGTGTTGCTGACCGACCAGCCAGCGATGCCAGCCAAGGCCAAAGCCGTTCACATGTACCCCGGTCAAGGAAGCCAATACGTTGGTATGACCGCCGATTTGGTTCAACGCTTCACCGCACCCGCTGAGGTTTGGAAGCAGGCTGACGAGACCATGGTCGATGTCTTGGGTGGTGAGACGCTCTCTGGATTTGTGTTGCGCTCTTCCCTGAGCAAAGAGGAACTGAAGGAAGCGGAGCACAAACTCAAGCAAACGGAGTACACGCAGCCTGCGATGTTGACAGCCGACTTGGCGATTGAACGAACGCTCAATGCCTACGGGCACACGCCAGATATGGTCGCCGGGCACTCGCTTGGTGAATACGCTGCGCTCATGTCCTCGGGAATTTTGGACATGGACGGTGCTTTGCGAGCTGCGGCCGCCCGCGGTACGGAAATGGGTGCGGTTGAAATCGACGACAAAGGCTTGATGGCCAGCGTCACCGCCCCCTACGAAGCGGTTGAAGCGGTGCTCGAAGCCACCGATGGTTACGTGATTGCGGCCAACAAAAACTCGCCGAAGATGACCGTTATCGCCGGCGAAACTGAACCGGTCAAGGCCGCTATGGCCATGTTTGAGGAGCAAGGCTTCTCATGCGTAGCTCTCGCCACCTCCCACGCCTTCCACTCCCGAATCGTTGCTCCCGCCAACGAGCCCCTGCGCCGATTTTTGGAAGGGTTGGAAATTCGGTGGCCTGATGTGCCCATCACCGCCAACGTGGACGGCACCTTCTACCCCGTCGAGGGAGGAGATAGCAAGACGGCTATTCTGGAGAAACTTGCACCGCAAATGGCCTCCTCCGTGGAATGGACCAAGCAAATCGAAACGATGCACGATGCTGGAGGTCGCTTATTCGTAGAGGTCGGTCCCAAGCGTGCACTGACCATGTTCGCCATGCAGATTCTCGAGGGCCAGCCCCATGTCCCCATCATGACCAATCACCCCAAACAGGGTGGTATCGCCAGTTTCATGACCGCCATCGGGGCGTTGGCCCTCGCAGGGCGTCCACCTTCGTGGCCTGCACTGGATTCCGATGCTCTGCAGGATGCCTTCAAAGCGGGCCCCATCGAAGCCCGTATGTCTTCTCCACTTTCGGCATCAACCTCCACCGCTGCTCTGGAGTCGCTTCGCACACGAGCACGTCCTCTTCCCGGTAGCGGCGTGAGCGCAGCCACGACCATTTCCACCACGCTTACCGTGCAAAGCGGGCCAATGGATTCAGACTATGCACGCGATCGGGCCATCAAGGCCTATGTTGGCGACCGCATTGCCGCTTTCAGCGGCTATCCCGCCTCGTTCTGTCACGGCCATGTGGTTCTGACCACCGGCTTGGGCCTCACCCCTGAACAGGTGCAAAGGGTGGTCGCCACCATCGCTTCTGAAGCCCAAACTGACTCTGAATTTGATGGCGCAGCATCGGTGACAGCGGGCGACCTCGCCCGATGGGTACGCACGCCACCTCCCTCATGGTCGCCCATGGCCACGGTCTCGGCTCCGCCCAGCCTCAAGGTCGCTCCTGTCCAAACGGTCTCCATGCTCCAAACCGCAACCCAACGCGACGCTGACCCCTACGTGGTCACCGGTATTTCGCTCGGCTTACCCGGCATGGACCGTGTCTTTTCGGAGGACGCCTTTGAGAAATTGGTGCGAGGAGAAACCTGCATCAGCGAGGTGTCCGACGAGTACAAACAACGTCTGCTGGACAAGAATATTGTCCGCCTCATCAAAGGCAGAGACGGCTCGGTGAACATGGACCAGGCCACCGTCTTTGGTGACATCCCCCAACTCGCTGGCTTGAAGGGTGCTTTCGACCTTGCAGAAGAATTCGGTATCGACCCGAAGGCCATCGTGGCGTGGGACATCAGCACCCAACTCGCCGTGGCTGCAGGCCTACTGGCCTTGCGAGACGCCGGTATTCCGCTTACCCCAGTGGAGCAAGTCGGGAAGGGCGGGCTGCGTTTGATTCGAAACTGGCAGGTCCCTCAAATCCAACGAGAGCGCACGGGCATTGTCTTCTCCTCCTGTTTCCCTGGACTTCAGATGGCTTCCAAGCACGCCAAGAACGACGGCGATGATGGTGAAGGTCGCTTTGACCGCCGTTACCTCTTCCAAACGCTCAACATGGGGCATTCACAATTTGCCCAGTACACCGGCATTCGGGGACCGAACACCACCATCAACCTCGCCTGTGCATCGGCAACCGCCGCCTTTGGCGTTGCAGAGGATTGGTTGGACGCAGGCCGCGTTGACCGTGTGGTCATCATCAGCGGAGACGACGTGACCGGCGACGACCTTTGGGAATGGATCGCTGGTGGTTTCGCCGCTTCCGGTGCAGCAGCGACCAATAACGTCGTTGAAGAGACCGCCCTTCCCTTTGACCGCCGCCGAAACGGGCTCATTTTGGGCATGGGTGCAGCCGCCTTCGTGGTTGAGCGCAATTCAGAAGCCCAACAGCGTGGCGTGCAACCCATCGCAGAATTCCTCGGCTCGACCACGGCCAATTCCGCTTACCACGGCACGCGTCTGGATGTGGAGCACGTGGGCCAGGTGGTCAACGGTTTCATCACGGACATGGAACGGCGCTGGGGGTTGGACCGACACGCCATGGCGCCCAACACCGTCTTCTTCTCTCATGAAACCTACACCCCAGCACGTGGTGGTTCGGCACAGTCCGAAGTCAAGGCCCTGCGAGACACCTTTGGTGATTCCACCAATAAACTGGTCATTGCCAATACGAAAGGATTCACCGGCCACCCGATGGCGGTCGGTATTGAAGA
>CALGEM010000184.1 GCA_937881505.1 uncultured euryarchaeote | reverse complement strand
CTCATCTCAACATCGTCTTCGGTAAACACCACGGATTTGAGTTCAAGGTCGTTCTCGTACCCTTGGGTGAAGCCACTGCCCCAGGTGTGAGCGAACGGAATGGAAATGACGCCACTCTGCATGACCAAACGGGATGTGGCGGTCAGTTGGGCCTCGTCGTCCCACATCGGCCGTAGTCGGAAGGTGATGTTGGTCATGACGCTCATGCCGTCTTCGGTGATTTCAATGCCGTCGGTTGGATGAAGTTCAACCAAGTCGGCATCGCCCAAGCTGGCGGGCCCACCGCCTTCAGCAGGGAAGAGGAGCGTAGCTTGTCGCTCTTGACTGTAGATATCCAACCGGTGGTGGGTGACGCTTCCCCCGATGACCTGGTACTCGGTGGAGATGGTTTGCCACTCCTTGGAAGGCGTGAGAACCGAGGGTGCGTCAAGCATGGCGCCGTCTTGGAGAAGGACGGTGCTGGAGGTTTGCAGACTAACAACTTCAACGGTCAATCCGCCGCGTTGGTCCGCCATGAATGGCAGCGGGATGGCTTGCATGCCGCCGATGTCCTGAACGGTGGTGCGTGCTTCGTTAACACCCATAACGAACGAGGATGAAGCATCAGCGACGAGGTTGTGGGTGGCGTGGTACGTGGCTCGAAGGCCAGCAAGCACCGTAACGCCGTTTCCGGAAACTTCGATGCGTGCTTCGGTAAAGTCTGTGCCCAAAATGTCAACGGAGTTGCCCGTGTTGGCCAGTGCAGCGGTGAAAGCGGCCAATTCGCTGCCGTTCAGATGGAATTGACCGGCCGTGGACCCGTTGGTGCTTCGGTTGGCTACCAAGGTGTTCTGGACAAAGAGGGCGATTTCAATCACCGTTCCCGCTTCGGAACCATAACTAAATCCGAAGGAGGTCAAGTCTTGGGAAGGAACCCAAACTTTGGCGTCGCTTGGTGCACCGGAGGTCAGCGTGAGTTCCATCCGCTCCTCGGCGTTCGCAAAGCGGTCTTGCCAACCCCAGGTTCCCACTCGTGCGTCTTCACCACCCCATTCGTAGCGCTGGTCGAGGTTGAAGTCAAGGGTTGGGCGGGCTGGGTGTTGGCCACCAAACATGTCCATGGCGAGGTCTTCAACGTTCCAAGCGGTGAAGTTGCTCATGTTGCCATCAGCAGGGAGGAGGGAAATCACACGGGCTTGCATTCCCACGGTGTTTTGATCAACCTGAGGGATGTAAGGCAAAGTCACGTTCATCCAAGCATCATCGGGATGATAGCGGACCTGCACCTGCCCACTGGACACCATTCCGGCAAGTTTAGCATCATAGAGCGGGGCATTCGCCAACAACCACGGCGAGGTCAAAGTGGAATTGGCCTCGGAGCCGATGACGCCAATGCCCGGAACATAGGATGCGTTGGTTATCGTCCATCCACGATGGGTTGGGTCGCTGATGAACGACTCACGGTGGGCACCATCACCCACAATGGAATAGACTTCGGGGATGCCACCGCTGCCACCCTTGAACTCAAGGTGGAGGCGGAACTGGTCGACCAGGGTGTGGTCGAGGAGGTTGAGGGGAACGACGTATTCGTTTGAGCCCTGCATGCCCGGGATAACTTCGCCTGCGGTGTTGAGAACCGACCAGTTGAGGTAGGAATCATCGGGAATATCCGCCTCGATGTAGAGCGGGGCGTAGGTATCAGCCGCAAGGAGTTGGGTGGTACCGGTCTTGTGGCCAAGCGTCGGGCTGGTCCAGTTTGACTCCGGCGGCGTGGCGATGCGGATGTCGTCAACGAACCAGTAGTCGCAGCAGGTGCTGCTCCCGCTCGTTTGGTGGATTCGGAATTGTGAGTTGGCGTGCACAGCAGCAGCAGGTAAGGTGGTCATGAACTGGAAGTTCGAAGTTTGTGAGCCACCACCGCTGAAGGTTCGGAACACGGTCCATCCACCTGCAGCGGTTTTGTACTGGAATTGGAGGTTCTCGCCGCTGTCGGGCGTTTCACCGCAGCCGGAGCGACCTTCGTGCACCCAAGCATGGAAGGGAATGTTGGCCCCGCCGGCGAGGTTGACGACCGGGGATGTGCCGTAGGTTGAGCCAGCATAGGTTCGAAGCGAACCACCCGACGAGCCGTTGTACCCGCAAGAAGGTGATGTGACCCGAGCCGTGTAGGAATTCTGGAACGTCCAGCCCTGATTATTGGTGTTGAAATCCCAGAGGATGCCCGGAGAAGAGCCCGTCAATACATCGTTAGAGACGCTTGAGCCGTTGGAAATCGCGTCCGGGTGCGTCCAATCGCTTTGGCTATCCCACGCAAACCCTGACTGGGTTGGCAGGATCTTGGGTGTGAAGTTCAATTCTGCGTTCACGAGCGGTTCGCCAGCAGGCAAGTCAAGCTTGAACATCGTGTTCGGATTGGTGGTCAACGTCAGATTCATGACATCGCCTTGACCGGCTTCCATGACCACGTTTTCTTCCGACAAAACCGATGCATTTGGGCCAGCAGGGGCGACCAAACTCAGCCAACTGCTCATGACAAAAAGCACGACCAAACAAAGAGCCTGTGCATGGGCACGCCTACCCGCCATGGTCGTTGGTGCTCATTCAAGGACTTGAAGGATACCCCTCCAGCATCTGCCAGATTTTGATTCCCATCGCCCTGTTCCTTGGTTTTGGCAATCAATTTTTCTAGCCGAGAGGAGAAAAATGAACAAAAAGTGGAGGAGTGTTCAAAACCGCGTCCCCGGTGGGCGAATCATGGCTCAACCTTCATCGGCAGGTGAACTGAACGCCGTGGATTTGGAAACAGGACTCTTGGAGCAATGGGCCACCGAGAAGACCTTCCAGTCCTCCATTGACGGTCGTCGCAACAACGCACCGTTCATCTTCCTCGAAGGGCCACCAACCGCCAACGGCAAACCTGGAATTCACCACGTTGTCGCTCGCACCTTCAAGGATCTCGTGTGCCGCTGGAAGGCCATGGAAGGCTTCTTGGTCGAGCGAAAAGGTGGCTGGGACACCCACGGCCTTCCCGTGGAAATTGAGGTTCAAAAGCGACTTGATTTGATGAGCAATGAAGCGATTGAAGCCTTCGGCATGGCGGAGTTTAACCAAGCCTGTCGCGAATCCGTTTGGACCTACGAAGCAGCCTGGCGAGAGATGACCGAGCGCATGGCCTACTGGGTTGACCTTGACAACCCCTATGTAACCCTCCACAATGATTACGTTGAATCCGCTTGGTGGGCATTGAAGCAAATGTTCGACAAAGGCCTGCTCTACCGAGGCCACAAAGTCTTGCCCTACTGCCCTCAAACCGGCACGTCCTACTCCAGCCACGAGGTGGCATTGGGCTACAAGGAGGTCGAGGAGCCTTCGGTTTATGTCAAATTCAAGCTGGTCGATGACGACGCCTCCATTTTGGCATGGACCACAACGCCGTGGACCCTGCCTGGAAACGTGGGCTTGGCGGTTGGACCGGACGTTACCTACGCCCGCTGTCGCATCAAGGAAGCCGCAGGCGATGCATGGGTCGGCGCAGGAGGTGCGGATGTTGGTGAAGAGGTCATTTTGGCCAAGGACCTGATGAAGGAAGTGCTCCGACACCACGTTGACATCATCGATGAATTCCCCGGGTCTGACCTTGTTGGTCGCGCCTACGAACCGCTCTTCCCCGATGCCGTCCCACGAGGCGATTCGACCACGGCATGGACGGTGCTTGCGGCTGACTGGGTCACCACCACCGATGGTACCGGCGTTGTCCACACCGCCGTCATGTACGGTGAAGATGACTACAACCTCGGCATGGAAGCAGGTTTGCCCGCCCACCACACCGTGGGCATGAACGGTGCCTTTGTCAATGGGACACACCCAGAACTGGACGGCCACTATGTGAAATCCTGCGATGAGACCATCATCGCCTTGCTCTCAGCCCCGAAAGGCAGCAACGGCAAAGGTCCGGAGAGCGGCCTGCTCTACCGAGAGAAGGACTACCTCCACGACTACCCGCACTGCTGGCGCACCGACCACCCTCTGCTCTACTACGCCATGGATTCGTGGTTTGTTCGAATGACGGCGGTCAAGGAAAACCTCCTGAAGTTCAACGACCAAGTCGAATGGGCCCCTGATTGGGTTGGCGAAGGTCGCTTTGGTGAATGGCTGCGTAACGTCAAGGATTGGGCCATCTCCCGAGAACGCTACTGGGGAACACCGCTGCCCGTTTGGCGAAGTGAAAGCGGTGAGATGAAGTGCGTGGGCTCCATTCAGGAACTTCAAGACGAGGTGGCCAAAGCGGTGGCTGCAGGATTTGAGAACCCGGAATGCCCCGACGACGTTGACCTTCATCGTCCCGTCGTCGATGGCTTCACCCTTGTCTCCGAATCGGGTGCACCGATGAAGCGTGAACCCTTTGTCATGGATTGCTGGTTTGATTCGGGCTGTGCCCCCTTCGCACAATGGCACCACCCCTTTGACAACGAATCCATCTTCAACGCCTCCTTCCCCGTCGATTACATCTGCGAGGGCGTTGACCAGACACGAGGTTGGTTCTACACGCTGCTGGCCGTTTCAGCCACCGTGTTTGACAACATGGCCTACAAACGCTGCCTTTCACTGGGCTTGATTTTGGACGCCGAAGGCAAGAAGATGTCGAAATCCAGAGGCAACATCGTCGACCCTTGGGACCATTTCAACCGCGAGGGAGCCGACGCCACCCGCTGGTACATGGTCACCGCAGGTGCGCCTTGGAACCCGATGAAGTTCGACCCCAACGGTGTACGGGAAACTTATGCGAAGATGTTCTTGACGACATGGAACGTGTACAAGTTCCACGCCGATTATGCAGCCTTGGACGGCTTTGACCCGGAGGCACAAGATGTTCCTGTTGACAAGCGCAGTGCGCTTGACCGATGGATTTTATCTCGACTCCACACGGTTGCCAAGGCCTACCACGAGAATTTCACCAATTGGCAATTCCACAAAGCTTGCCGAGACCTCGAGGATTTCATGGTCAACGACGTCTCAAACTGGTACGTTCGCCGAAGCCGTCGACGCCTGTGGGACGAAGCGGACAGCCACGACAAATTGTCCTGCCAACACACGCTCCACGAGGTGCTTGAAACGGTGTGCAAATTGGTGGCCCCTGTATCACCGTTCATGGTTGACCACATTCACCGAAACTTGACCGGCGTCTCGGTTCACACCGCCGACTGGCCGCTGGGCGTTCCGGGAAGCCTCGAAGGTGCCACCGCCGATTCATGGGATGAAAAGGCAGCGATGGCCACCGCCGTTCTTCCACCCCAAGACCTTGGTCTTGAAGACACCATGACGCTTGTCAGGGAACTCGCTGAGGCTGGCCGACGAATCCGCATTGACGGAGGACGGCGGCAACGCTTGCCATGCGCTCAAGGCTGGATCGTAGCTGGCCCAGACCTTTCGGTCTTCCACGACCTCTTGGCCGAGGAATTGAACGTTGAATCCATCCTCGTCGAGAACGATCTCGACCGCTTCCAGCAAATTGAATTGGCACCGAATTTCCGTGCGCTTGCCCCCAAAGCCAGGGCCGAAGTCAACAACGTGGCCAACGCTATTCGTACAGCGGAAGACCCCGTGGCGCTCCTGGCTGCCATCAACGCTGGCGGCGCTGAAGTGTTGGGCGTCATGGTCGAGAGCGGGGATGTCGAAGTCAAGCGTGTGGAACGAGAAGGCTTTGCAGCCCAGACCGTTGAATTGGAAACTCAAGGCGAGCAACTCCATGTCAGTCTCGTGTTGGACATGAACGACACCCCCGCCCTTCTCTCCAAAGGTATGGCACGAGACATCGTACGTCGCGTCCAAGCCAAGCGCAAGGATTTGAACCTCGAAATTGAGGCGACCATCGACCTTGAGGTCTGGCTTGAGAACGCACCGGAGATGCAAACCGAGGACGAAGTCTGGGTTGCCACTGAAACTCGAGCCGCAGGCTGTGTCTTCCATCCTGAGGGTGCAACACCACCAACAGGAGCGGAGCACTTTGAGGTGGACGGCACCTCGGTTCATTTCACGGTCAAGTGAGGCCTCAACGTGCGCATCGTTTCGTTGGTACCCAGCCTCACGCTCACACTCTTTGATTTTGGATTGGACGCCACTTCCATCGTTGGACGAACACCGTGGTGCATTCATCCAGCAGATGGTGTAGCAGATGTGCCCGTGGTCGGTGGGACCAAAACACCAACATTGTCCAAAATTGAAGCAGCCCAACCGGATTTGGTCGTGATGGACCGGGATGAAAATCCCAAGGCTGTGTACGATTGGTGCAGGGAAAAGGGGTTCCCAACATTCGTATGCCACGTAAAGCATCCACGTGATGTTCCATCCATGCTGCGTGAACTCGGCCAGGCGGTCAACCGGGCGCAGGAGGCCGAGCGATGGGCGAGCGAGATTGAAACACTGCTCAACGACATCAGTCCTGCAAGTGGACGCATCGGTTTGCCGCTGATATGGCATGAACCGTTGATGGCAGCCAACGGCAACACCTACGCTGGTAACATGCTCACCTGCACGGGGTTTAGCGTCCCGAAAATCGAGGCCGACGGAAGCGGCTATCCCGAAGTTACCGCAGCCACCATCGTCGAGCACGGCATCACTGACCTCTTTCTTTCCAGCGAACCCCACGAGTTCACGGCTGAGGAAGGAGAATCCCTGTTCAAGGTTCTCGCAGAGTTGACGCCCACACCACCTCGAGTCCATCACATCGACGGGGAAGACCTCACCTGGATGGGAACGAGAACGTTGTTGGGATTGAAGCGACTCCAAGCCAAATGGGCTCAAGCCTGAGACACGAAGGCTGCTTAGAGATTACCAAAGCGACGGCTTCAAATCACGCCCAAGCGAGGGGCCACCATGCGCAGGACTGCTCTCGCTCTGGCCATGGTCCTCTCCATGATGCTGGCGGGATGTTTTGGCGATGGCAGCGAGACCATCACCAACGAGGCGACGCCCTCCATTTTCGAATCCTACGAGCGCATCGATGCACAATCCCACGAAGTTGAGCGAGCGTTCATCACCGTTGACCTTCGCACCAACGAGACCACCAACACCACGTGGGCGGTGTTTGACGCCTCCTATGGCGGAAATTGCTGTGAACACTACCTCGCAACGGACATTGACGGTCAGATTTTGAACATTGGAGGTGAATACCCCGTGTTTTCCACCGATCGAGGACACCTTTGGGACACCTACATCCCACCAGCGCTTCCCGACCAGCAGTGCCGAACCTTTGTCCCCACAAACCCAGGTCAGGAGGGGTTGGGCGAAGGCAGTATCGTGCAAGCCACCAACGGCGACATCATTTCCATGTCCTGGTTCCCTTACGTCGGTGGCGACCTCAAACTCGACAAATTCTACGCCATCCTCTACGATGCTTCAGAAAGCGAATGGAAGTGGTGCTACAACCGCATCACGGAACCGTTCTATGACCGGTCATGGCAGGTGGAGGTCATCGGCCCCATCTCGTCCTCCATCGGGGATGGAGAATGGGCGAGCATCGTGGTCTCCAACTTCTGGCACCAAACGCAGAACGCCGGAGGACAGATCAGCGTGGACGGCCTGAACTACTACCCCTTCCAGTTCCCCGGTAGGGACGGCGGCGACCCTCCCATCGAACTCGATTTGGATTTCACCGACGCTGACCTTCCCGAATACTGGGACGTCAACAAACCGCACAAGGAAATGCGAGCCTTCCCTCTTCCGAGCGGTGGGCTGATTTTCCCGTCCTACTACAACAACGGAAACGCCGCCTACATGGACACCAATTTGGAATGGAATGAACTTGAAGTCCAATTCCCATCCGAATACTGCCAAATTGACCGCACGGGAACGATTCATTGCGTGGTCAACAGCGGTACCAGTTTCACCCATTACATGTCAACCGACGGTGCCCAAACATGGGCCAACCACACCTACACCCTTGACAACACCGCCTCCCAAATTGAAGAATGGGAATTCCAAGCCAACGGCGAATTGGATTTGTTCATCCTCAATGTCCGCTACCAGTCCACCGATGGACCCGATGTCGACACCGTCTACCACGTTCGTGGCTATTCCGAGGACATGACGCCGGACACCCTGACCTACATCGGGCAGGGCGACCTTGACTCCACCTCTGGAGCAGGTAACGACATTCGCTTTGACTTCGCTTCCCTGGCCATCCTCAACGACGGTGGGGTGGTGGTGGCCTACCATGATTCAACCGACCCCGACCCGCTCTTTGCGGTTGAGTTGGAGTTGCCAGCCTGATCAGTCTTCA
>CALGEM010000183.1 GCA_937881505.1 uncultured euryarchaeote | reverse complement strand
GTATGTTCGATATGGCAGGTGACGATGCTGTACAATTCGGCCTGGGGGAGCCAGACTTCCAGCCCCCTGACATCGCCATCGAGGCCTTTACTAGGGCAATGAGGGATGGCAGGAACAAGTACACAACCACTGCTGGCCTCCCAGAACTACGCAAAAAGATCGCAGAAATGTGGCATCACCGCATCCCCAGTCTGGATGAATCCAATGTCTGCATTACTATGAGTGGAACTAATGCCCTTCTGGACATCTTTCTGGCAATTGTAAACCCCGGTGACAAGGTAATGGTCCCTGAACCATACTTCCCACTCTATCCGCCTGACGTGGTTATCTGCGGTGGAGAGCCATCCTTCTACCCATGCAAATTCGAGAATGGCTTCGTCCCAACCATTCAGGATCTGGAGGAAATCGTGGACGAGAAAACGGTCGATGCCACCGTCGGTTCGGACCTCAAAATCACCGTTGAACAGCCGATGAACGAAACAGCGCTTCTGGCAATGGTGGGCGAATTCACGAGCGCCAGCGTTTCGCCCGTGGCGACCAGTGTGCCTGAAATCGGTCTGGCGGACAACAACGGGGGCGACACGCTCCAAACCTATGTCTTGTTTGACGGCAACGGCGATGTTCTGCGTTGGAGTGAACAAGCCCTGCCGGGTGAAGATGTTGACGCCACGCTCGCGGCCTACGCTGCTGGCGGGTTCAGCGCCGGTGAGGATTCAGCGTATTCCCTTGACCTGGCAGGTTCGGGACGAGGTGGGGACGAGAAGCGTCTTGACGATGTCTTGCTGAAGCCCGGTGATGAGAAATCGGAAACCATCACCTTTGTGTGGGAAAAGACCGAATTTGATTTCACCTCCGGCGGCTCGAACGAAACAGATCCTTTCGCTCTGTTCGATGCCTACACGCTCCTGATGGACAGCGACTGGTCCCGTCTCAACTTGACCGGTCAAGACCTCAGTGGACGCGACATCAGCCGAGTGGACCTTTCCTACGGCAACTTCTCAGGCACCAACTTCGCTCAGAGCAACCTCAGTGAATCCATTCTTGTGGACACCGATTTGTCCTACGCCGACTTCCGAGGTGCGAACCTTCAGAACACCGTGCTCGTGAACATCTTGGGTGGCTCACTGGAGGGCACGGACTTTACCGACGCCAATCTGGAGGGCGCCTTTGGATTCTTCGACCTCTCAGAAGCCATTCTAACCAACGCCACCTGTCCTGACGGTTCATCTGCCGACGAGACATTCTGTGGTTCAGGGCCGTCGCAACTCCCTCCGCCCTTGGCCGAGCCGCTCTTCTTTACCGACACCAGCGTACGCATCATCGTCACGCCCTACACCACCGACCTCTACTACATGGGCACCCACGAATACATTCCGGGCGTGAACACCGCAACCGCTTCCTCAGCCTTGATCATCGGCGAGAACGCCTGGCGCAGCCTCGTGTCCGACGACTTCGCCGACAACTACAACTCAACGACCTGGATTGTCGATGTCAGCGGTGTTGAGGGCGAAGAACTCGAAGCCTTGGGCTCGAAGATTTCCGCTGATTCCCGCGTTTCAAGCGTGGAGGACTGGGCGAGCACGCACAAGGATGTCGAGCGCAACGGCGGGCTGATTTTCGGTACGCCGGGTCTGCTTTCGCTGCAGTTCGTCGTCGCCAGCGTGGCGGCGGTTGCCTCCAGCTTTGTGTTCCTCTCGCTCGTGCTCAGTCAGCGACAAAAGGAACTCGCGGTGTTGCAGGCCATCGGTGCCTCACCCAACCAAATCATCCGTTTGGTCTTGTTTGAAATTCTGTCCATCGTGATGGTCTCGATGGCGCTCGGTATCGTGCTCGGTGTCGGCCTTGCGCTGTCGTTCAACGGCTTCTTTGACGTCTTTGGCTTCATCTTCCAAATCTTCGGTGGCTCCACCACCACCATCCAACGGACGCTCGTCTATCCGTGGTCCCAGATTATTCTGGTCTCACTGGCGGTGTTCGCTGCGGTGGTCGTGGCGTTGCTGGTGACCACACGACGGGCACTGAAGGCGGACTTGGCCAGCGTGCTGAAGGGGGAGTGAAGATGAGCGATACAATTCTGCATGCTGACGGCCTCTACCACGTCTACGAATCCAAAGCCGAGGACGGCAACGTCGTCGCGCTTCGCGGCCTCCACATCGATATGAAGGCCGGCGAGGCCATCGCCGTGGTCGGCCCTTCGGGTTCAGGAAAATCCACCCTCATGAAGTGCCTTGGCGGTCTGATGAAACCCAGCGCTGGCTCGGTCAGTTTGGCGGGCAAGAACATGACGCGCTTGACCGGCCAGGAACTGGTTGAACTGCGCCAGAAGACGGTCTCCTTCATCTTCCAGGAAGGCAACCTCCTGCCCGACCTCAACGCTCGAGACAACGTCGCCCAGCCGCTGCGCCATCAAGGGGTCTCGTCCAAAAAAGCCCTGAAACTCGCCGATGACATGCTGACTCGACTTGGCATGGGTCATCGCATCAGCGCCCTGCCGGCCATGCTGAGCGGTGGTGAGCAACAGCGCGTCGCCATCGCCCGAGCCCTCATCACGCAACCTCGCTTGATTTTGGCCGACGAGCCCACCGGTGCACTCGACCCGGTCACCAGCCGTGAGGTGCTGGCGCTGTTCAAGGACCTGCACCAAAACGACGGGGTTTCCTTCCTGATTGTGACCCACTCCAAAGAGGTCGCAGCCTTCGCCAACCGCTCGCTTGAACTGCGGGACGGCCGTTTTGTCGCCGAACACGGCGAAGGGGTGGACGTTGAGAACCTCAGTCAAGACCGTGAGTTGATCATCGACGAGACGGGAACCGTGACCTTGCCGCCAGACCTTCTGGTCCGGCTTGGTGGCGCTGGCCGCTACACCGTGGGCAACGTCAACAGCGGCTACCTCTCCCTGCAGGGCGAGGCCGTGGAAGCCATGGGCAAGATGGAACTCGCTTCGGTCTGTCCGGCCTGCAAGCACGATTACGGTGATTCCGAGGACCAAGAATGCCCTTCGTGCGGTTCAAGTAGGCCGATGGT
This sequence comes from uncultured euryarchaeote, assembly GCA_937881505.1. Classification (GTDB taxonomy): domain Archaea; phylum Thermoplasmatota; class Poseidoniia; order Poseidoniales; family Poseidoniaceae; genus Poseidonia. The sequence goes on along the minus strand of CALGEM010000183.1, from coordinate 445 downwards.
CGAGGTCAAATCGTGAAGCACTGGGTGACCTTTGTCGGCTATTTGGAAGGCTTTTCCTTCCTCATCTTGATGTTCTACGCGATGCCGCTCAAGTACATCTCGGGCGAGCCCGAAATGGTCTCGCTGTTCGGCTCCATTCACGGCGGTCTGTTCGTGGCCTACGTCGGCCTGTTGCTGATGGGCGTGGGCAAGCACTGGACGAGCACGGCGCTGATTCACGGCTTCATCGCAGCGGTGGTGCCCGCAGGGCCGTTTTTGTTCGAGGGGATGCTCTCGGGTGGAGAATACGACCTGCCTGCAGGCGAGGCCTGAGTTCGAAGCGAACCGCTTCAAGCAGCTTTGACGCCTTGAGGCCAAAGCACCAGAATCAGCGTCTTGCCACGCGTCTTGGGCGTGTGGGTGGACTCGGGGTCCATCCAAACGATGGAGCCCGTGGGGTAGGTGC
>CALGEM010000182.1 GCA_937881505.1 uncultured euryarchaeote | reverse complement strand
GCCTCTGTTTCAGCCTTGACCAGTTCCTTCCAATGAATGATGCGGTCCGAGAGAACGGCTGCCTCTTCCTCGTCGTGGGTCACGTGCAGGGCGGTGATGTTGCGCTGTTTGAGGTGGGTTCGGGTCATAGAGGCGAGTTCCAAGCGACGTTTGACATCAACCGAGGCAAAAGGTTCGTCGAGCATGATCACCTTCGGCTCTTGCATCAAGGCTCGGCCAAACGCCACCCTTTGGGCTTCGCCTCCCGAAAGGCCAGCAACACCTCGATGATTGAACCCCTCCAAGCCAATGGCGTTCAACACCTCGTTGATTCGGTTTTTCTTGTTCATTTTGCTCATGTCCTTGGAAGCGCCCAACGCCATGTTCTGGGAGACATTCAGATGGGGGTAGAGCACCGGTTGCTGGAAAAGCATGGTGATATCGGGATGTATGGTGGCGTTTTCGAGCGAAATTTCCCCGAGGAGCCGTTCACCTGTCTCGAGGTGTTCCAGCCCGCAACATGCACGGAGCAGCGTGGTCTTACCGCAACCGCTCGGTCCGAGAATGGATACGATTTCCCCCGCACCCACTCGCAGGTTCAAGTCTTCAAACACCAACCAATCTCCTAAGCGTACTGCCCCGTTTCGTAATTCAAACATCATGTCTTGACCTCCATGCACGTGCACGTTCATTGATGGAAAGCACCAACAGCGTGACCAACATCAAAATGGTCGCCAACGCCATGGCGGTTGGGAAAACATAGGGGTCGAACTTGGGTCGTGAGGCCACTTGGTCGACCAAAATGGACAGCGAATCCCACGAACCAACACGAACAACAAGGAACGTCGCACCGAATTCACCCATCGAGAAGGCGAGGCACAAGGAGCCGGCCATGGTGGCTGGAACCACCAAAAATGAACCTCGTGAATGCCACCAGAAACTCACTTTATTCATCGGCAGCAAGGACGCTTGTTCTGCAAAAATCGGGTCGATGCGCTCGATAGCAGGCACCATCAGGCGAATCACGAACGGCAAAACGAGCATGATGTGAGGCACAGCGGGCAGGTAAGGGAAGGTGAACATCTCGGGAAACCACTGCAAGATACCAGCCACCATGCCCAAGCCGACCATAACGGCGGACATCGACAAAGGAAGCATGCACAACGAATCCAATATTCCAGCGGCTCGCTGGTGGCCACGCTGGCGAAGCGTGACCAGGCAGGATGCAACGGCGTAGCCCACAGGAAGCGCCACGAACAACGACACAACAGCATAGGACAGTGAATTGGTCAAAGCATCAAGCAATGGGACGGTGGAAAAATCACCGTTCCAAGCCCGCTTCCATCCCTCTAGGGTCCACGCAGAGGAGACCCCTTGGTTGCCAATGGTCCGAACACGGAAGGAGGCGAGGACCACTGCAGCAAGTGGGGCGAGCAGCAAGACCAGGATGCTGTTGACAAACCAGCGCCATCCTCTGGAAGCCGTTCCGTTGCGCTCTCTGTTCATCGCCTCGTGATGCATCGACAAGACCTGGCTGTGGCGGCGCTCAAACCGTCCCGCCAAAATCAGCATCACGAGCATCAGAAGCATCTGGAAGGTGGCGATGGCCAGTACGGCCAGACTGGTCTCGGTTCGGTATCCCGGAATGCCGGCCGTTCCTCCCATTTCTCCCAAAAGCGATTCGAGCGTGTTGGAAGACGGCGCCAGCCATTTGACCAAAGCAAAGGAGGTGAAACTGAAGAAAAAGGTGTAGGTGGCGGCCACCAAGGTAGCAGGACCGAGGACGGGGAGCCAGAGATGCTGGATGCGTCCACGCCAAGTTTGTCCCGACGGAAGGAGGGCGAGTTGTTCCTCCCAACTCGGGTCCAACTGGGCCACGACGGGCTCAACAAACCGAATCATCAATGAAAGGTTGAACCACACATGGGCCGTCACCAGAGCGATGAAATGGCCGGGATGCTCCCAACCCGTTGTCGCCGCAAACCAGCCCACGATGCCCGATTCACCACGGAGGTCAAATCCAACGCTGTGCAGGAAGCCACCGGGGGAAATCAACGCCAAGAACCCCACAGCCGCCACCACCGGAGGTGTGACGAATGGCAGGAAGAGGAGTGCA
>CALGEM010000181.1 GCA_937881505.1 uncultured euryarchaeote | reverse complement strand
TCGCGCAGACCTTTGTTCATCCCACCATGGTAAGGCATAGATGAACCAATTTTGGTGGCCGAGACGTAGTCCTTCACTTCCTTCTCACTCTGGATGGTGAAAAGTCGGCTGGAACGAACCTGACCTCCACTGAAGGTGACGGCCTGCACCGGATGGTGCATGGTCTTCCTCAGACGGAAGGGGAGGGTGGTCTGATTGTACTCCTGCATGAAGTTCTTGATGGACTCGTGGAGAAGTTTCTGCTCGTCGGTCTCGGCGACGAAGGGCTTCGGGTCGAAGTTGTCCATCGGGACACCGAACGTCCCGTATTCCTTGAGGAAGGCCTCATGGAGCACACCGCGCATCTCGTCGATGTTTTCCTTGGTGGTCTTCTTTGTGTCCAGTTCGTACACACGCGCTCCCGTTTTCGGGTTGATGGCGCTCGCCCCACGAAACCCCTTGAGGGTGGAATCCCATGAGGTAGCCCCCATGTGGAAGTAGGTGCGCGAGATGAATTTCTCCATGAACTCCTCGATGTCGGCCTTGGACGGTCGCATCCCAGCCGCGTTGAAGCGCGAAGCATACGTCCCAAACTGCTCAAGCAGCCCATCGTAGTCCCTCATGGTGTGGGCCTCCGAAGCGGAAGAATCGGTGGTGCTTCTGGGGGAACGACCGCTGGCTCGGGCCGCTGAGTGAACCCTTCAGCCACGCGAGCACGAGCACGAACGGTGTCCCTGATGTCGTCGGTCAATTGTCGCGCCACGAACTCGTTCAATTGCGAGGAAGGCACAATCACATACCCTCGCAGCACATTCAGAGCCGTGGCCAACGCCGGGAAACGGACCGTCCCGAGTGCCTTCATCTGCATGTGCTTCTTGATGTCGCTCATGAACATCTTCTCCACGTCCTCAATGCTCGACGTGTTCTGAACCAACAGACGTTGCAGTGCGGTGGATGCTGCTGCGAGAACCTCCGGGTTCTCCGCGTACTGTGATGAGATGAACGTGAGGTAGTCGCTGAGGCTTCCCATGCCGCTGGGCGGAAGCGAAGGTCGGGTGAAGTTGTAGTTTCGATGGGCTCGCTCCACCTCCACCTGAATCGCGCTCATGATGTCGCGCTCAGGGATTTCCAGACCCTTGAGCGAGTTCGCGCTCCCCTTGACCTGAGACCACGCCTCCTTGACCGCGCCCCGCATGGATTCCCTCGCACTCTTGATTTTCTTTTCCGGCTCCTTCCCCCCGGGGCCCTTTGGACCGTAAGGTTCCGCATACAGGTAGCCACGATTCGCCCCGATGAGCAATTGGGAGAACCAATCGTTGAATTGTTGGCTGTACGCAAGGTAAGCGTCCCGTAGGAGGGGAGCCTCAAGGCGGAAGTCAACCTTCTGGGGCTGGAGGATTTGACGAGACTCAATCCCCGGAATCTGGTAAATGACTTGGCTCGGGATGCCTGCTTCCTGCATCTTTGGGATGAGGACAGGAGACATGTGGCGGGAGATGATTTCCGTGTACCATGTGATTTCACCGAAAGCGAAATTGTCGCCTGTGAAAAGCGACTCGAGGGACTTTCGCAGCGGAGTGTTCGCAGCCCACATGTTCGCATAGAAGGCAACCATGTGGTCCGTGCGTGCGTCGATGAACCAATCGCCGAAGAACACCGAGCCGTCGCCACCCCGCTGGAAGGCATTGGCCTTTGTGCCGTCGTAGTCGAGGAAGTGGTCCCGCGTGAAACGGCTGTGGTTGATTTTGCTCATCGCGATGGTGTTCATGTGCTCCCACAAGAAGAACGACTCGGC
>CALGEM010000180.1 GCA_937881505.1 uncultured euryarchaeote | reverse complement strand
AGGGATGCTTGGAGGCAGACCTATGGCACGTAAACCCGCTGTGATGTACCGCCGCTTGAAAGGCCCAGCCTACACCCGCCGAAAGTACATCGGTGGTGTCCCCAACAATCGTATCATGCAATTCCACGTCGGCAACCGACGTGCTGCTGAGACGGGACAATTCCAGGTGGTCCTCGAACTTCGTGCTGACAACGATGTTCAAATCCGCCACACGGCTCTTGAAGCCGCTCGTGTCGTTTCAAATTCCACCATCCGTAAGGAAGCCGGCGCCCAAGGCTATGCTCTGCGCGTCCACACCTTCCCTCACCATGTTCTTCGAGAGAACAAGCAAGCCACAGGTGCCGGTGCTGACCGTGTGTCTCAAGGTATGCGCTGTGCATTCGGAAAGAACGTCGGTACAGCGGCTCGTGTGAAGCGTGGCCAGCGTGTCATTTCGCTCCAAGTCAACGCGGAGAACTACCTCACAGCCCGTGATGCTTTGCGCAAGGCCAGCATGAAGTTCCCCACCCCGTGCACCATCCGCCTCATCCGTGGACACGAGCACCTCAAGGGACTCATTTGAGGCACAGAACATTGGCTGCCTTTCTCGGTTCACGCCGGGAAAATAGCAGGTGAAACAAAATAGAACAGACGAGAGGATAGGCTGGGTGACAGGATGCGTGTTGCGGTTCTGAAGGAAGACAACTGTCAACCCAAGAAGTGCAATGACGAATGCCAGGTCTTCTGCCCACCCGTTCGAAACGGGCAAGAATGCATCATCATGGATGAGCAAACTGGCAAACCCCACATTTCCGAAAGCCTGTGCATCGGGTGCGGCATCTGTATCAACAAGTGCCCCCATGACGCTCTGATCATTGAAAACCTCCCCAGTGAACTCGAAACCGATATGATTCATCGTTATTCCATGAACGGTTTTCGTTTGTTCCGCCTACCCACGCCCTCCAAAGAAAGCGTGGTGGGCATTCTTGGCCCTAACGGGATGGGCAAGTCAACCGCCATCAGCGCCCTTTCTGGCCGCATGACGCCCAATTTGGGTGATTGGCTTGACCAAGAACCCGACTGGGATAACGTGATTGAATCCCTTCCAAAAGGAGAACTCAGGGATTTCTTCATCGCCATCCAGAAGGGAAGCATCCGGGTAGCCCTCAAGCCTCAGAACGTGGATAAACTCCCAAAACGCATCAAAGGTACCGTGCACGACCTGCTCAACAAGGTGGACGAACGAGGCTTGCTTGAAGCGACCACGCGTTCCTTGGGCATCGACCACCTTCTCCAACGCACCGTCCAGCAACTCTCGGGGGGAGAGCTGCAGCGCATGGCCATCTGTGCGACGATTCTCCGAGATGTGGATGTGTACTTCTTTGACGAGCCTTCTTCCTACCTTGACATTCACGAACGCATGCGCATTGTGCGTATCATCCAAGAACTTGCAGAGACAAAGCGAGTTATCGTCATCGAGCACGACTTGGCGGTGCTTGACGTTCTGGCTGACTTGGTTCACATCGTCTATGGCAAGAAGGGTGCCTTTGGCATCTTCACCCCTGCCCGCTCAACACGTCAAGCCATCAATACCTACCTTGACGGGTTCCTCCCCGAAGAGAACGTACGGATTCGAGACAAGCCGATCAAGTTCCTTCGCCACCGAGACCGAACAGCCGAGATCGGCACACCGGTTGTCAGTTGGGGCGGACTTGAGAAGAAACTTGGTGAGTTTAAACTCACTTCAGGCGAAGGCGCCGTCCATCGTTCAGAAGTCGTGGGTGTTGTGGGCTCAAACGGAACGGGCAAATCGACCATGATCAAAATCCTCGCTGGTGAGCATGAATACGATGAGGGGTGGGTCACCGCCGACGCCACGATTTCCTACAAACCCCAACACATCGATGTCGATATTGATGGTTCGGTCCAACTCTGGCTGGACAGCGAACTTGGACCTCGTTGGCGAAGCGGTGAGTTCAATGTGAACGTCATCAAAGCACTTGGCATTGACCAACTCCTCCCTAAGCGCGTCAAGAAACTCTCTGGGGGTGAGCGCCAGGCGGTCTCCATCGCCCTTTGCTTGGGCCGAGATGCTGAC
>CALGEM010000179.1 GCA_937881505.1 uncultured euryarchaeote | reverse complement strand
GTCCAACGGCCAAGAGCAGGGGCGTTTCGGTGTCCGGACGTCCCGTCAAAGCCGCTTCGTCTGCAGCATCGTAGGATTTGCGAAGGGCCTCGTAGGCGAGTTGTTCTTCTTCATGGTCGTGGTTCATGGGACGGAACACCTTGTGGTCCACGCCGTAGAGCACCGTTTCGCACACCCAATCCTCGGGTGGCTTGTACCATTGCTCAAATTCTCTTCGCGTTGACTGCGAAATAGCCACGGAAACACTGGAATGCTCCACGCCTGCTTGTTCGTACTTGGCGTAGTAGCCGCCGGTCAATAGAATGGCCAAATCGTTCGGGTTCTTCCACGTCGCAGCCTCGTTGTGGCGTGCAGCCAATTTCATACCTTCACGCTCGCCAATCCAACTGCCGTTGAGCGCCGAGACCACCGGTGCGATGTTCTCCTCCACCCAGAGGTATTCCTTGGCCGTCCAACTGACCAGCGGAAGCAACGTGTGAACCACATCCACCGGTTTGACCTGGTGCAGCCGTCGAAGTTCGGTCAAGGCGTGTTTTCCATAGGAGCGGGTGAAGGCCATGGGGGCTTTGAGCCAAGGAACCTGCAGCACACTCACACCCGGTTGTTGAGGCGTGGCTTGTTTGTGGGTACGCGTGATGACGGTAACATCGTGTCCGCGCTGGGCGAGATGACCTGCCAAATGGTAGACCACCGAGCCAATGCCTCCCCAGCGAGGAGGATACTCGCCCGAGACCATGGCAATGTGCATGCCAAGAACGACGAGGGACCTGCATTTGAATGTCATTGAGTCCGGTGAGAGGATACTCACGCTTTGAGCCAAACCTTTGAAGGTCAATCCTCGGGTGGAAGCGACATGGGCGATGTGCTACCGGTGTCCGTCACCGTGATTTTGCCAACCCGAAACGAAGAGGAAGCCTTGGGGCCGACCATCGACGCCATCCCGCGAGGATGGTGCGAAGACCTCGAAATCATGATCGTTGACGGCAACTCATCCGACCGAACCCGAGAAATCGCTCTGGAAAAGGACATCCGCGTGCATTTGGAGCCTCGCAAGGGCTACGGCCGAGCCTATCGAACGGGCTTTGATGTCGCCAAGAACGACATCATTGTCACCATGGACGCCGACTGTACCTATCCTGCTGAATTGGTGCCCGAATTGGTCAAGCGACTGGTTGACGACGACCTCGACTTCATCACCTGCGACCGGCTAACCTTGGCCGAAGACGGTTCCATGTCGGGCCTGCACGGCTTTGGAAACTGGGTGCTCTCGTTCACGGCTCGTATGCTGTTCTGGTACGGCATCAAGGACTCCCAAACGGGCATGTGGGTCTTCCGAAAGTCCATCTTTGACAACGAGAAGATGCGCCCTACCAACGACGGCATGCCGCTGAGTGAAGAAATCAAAATCCTTGCTCGACGACACCTTGGCAAGAAAAAGGCCATCGAAATCTCCGTCCCTTACCGGCCTCGAGTTGGCGAAGCCGAAATCCACACCTGGGGCGATGGCTGGAAGAACTTGAGATTCCTCTTCTTCCGCCGATTTGGCCTTCACCGAACCCGAACACCTTGGGGTGGGCTGGACAGCAACCCAGATTCAACCAAGAACAACCTGCCCGAACAAGCCTGAGTGGTCTTTCTATGGAGTTTTGGCACCACCGTTGGGAAACTGAACAAATCGGTTGGCACCGCTCCGAGTTCAACGACCTGTTGGTCAACCATTGGCCAAGCCTTGGCCTTGAGGCAGAAACGGAGGTTCTCGTCCCTCTTTGCGGAAAATCCCTCGACATGGTGTGGCTGGCCCAACAAGGCCACCGCATCGTCGGTTTGGAGCTGGTGGACAAAGCGGTGCAGTCCTTCTTTGAGGAAGGCAGCATGACCCCTGAAAAAGAGGTGATGGGGGGCCATCAGCGCTACGTTTGTCCTCCATTCACCGTGATTCAAGGCGATGTCTTTGCGCTTGAGGAAAACACCGTTCAAGCCGATGCATGGTACGACCGTGCGGCGATGATCGCGCTTCCCGATGTCATGCGAGGCGCCTACGTTGAACAACTTCGCCAGCAAACAAAAGCCGGTGCGGTTGGACTGCTCATCACTTACGCCTATCCCCAAGACGAGATGGAAGGCCCGCCGTTCGCCCTTCACGATGAAGACGTGAAGCGTTTCTTCTCGGATGGTTTTGAGGTGGAGCACCTTGAGGGGATGGAACTGGAGGATGAGCGAGGACGAGGCCTTTCGAGCATCACCCTGAGCGTATTCAAAATCACTCGGATTTGAAGCAAACGTCGCCCGATTGAGCAGACCGTATTCGGTCAGTCGAGGTCAAGGTCCAACTCGTCCTCTTCTTCCACTTCCTGCGTGCCGTCCATGGCGTTCCCTTCAAGGCTCGGCACGTCTTTTGCGCCTGCTTCTTTTGAGGCAGCGCGCGGCGCCCTAAAGGCGTCCCATGAGGTCAACAACTCGAGTTCTTCTCTGGCCCGTCGTCGTCGGGAAACAAGGAAGGCAACAAGGCCAGCCAAACTGACGAAGCCCAATGCAGACGCCGCAAGGAGAAGGCCTCGTGCATCGGTTTCAGGTGATTCTACGATGAGGTTTCTCGACATGAAGTCAATGTTTGCGTTCTCGCCCACCCCGTCCTTGGCGACGATCTTCAGCAGGGGGCGGCCTGTGGTTTCTGGTCGCCATTCAATGACGCCTTCCCAAACACCGTCCCCGTCATCATCGCTCAAGTTGGCTTCCCACTGCTGGATGCCGAGCGTGATGTTCACGCGCACATCGCTGGTGGTTCCGTCGGGGTCGCTGAGGGCCACACGAACGGTCAAGGTGTTGAGTTCGTTTTGCGTAAAGGTCTCTGCGCTGAGCACCAGAGAATTACGGTCGAGTGATGGGAGACTGGATTGCAAGGTGATGTTGACGTGTTGTTCAACCGAATTCCCACGAGCGTCCTCCACGTAGAGTGAGAGGTGGTATTCACCAGGTAGAAGCCCCGTGAGTTCGTCCTTTGAGCGCGTGGACAACACCTCGGGCTCACTGAGTTCGGGTGCGTAGCGTCGCCACTCTCGCACGGTCAAATCGTTGTCAGCATCGTAGGAGGCTTCCTCGAGCACCAACGCCCCGCCGGGAACGATGGACTGTCGGTTTTCGGGAGAAATCAATACCAACACTGGCGCAGATTCCACAACGGACAGCGCAAAGCCTTCGTCTCGTGAGGCCCCAGTATCATCGGTCAGCGTGACCGTCATCTGATGTTCGCCTGCGTTCAGCGTGAAGGCGTGTTGCTCGTTGGGGTCAACATCGACCAGCAGCGGTTCACTTGCTTCTGATGAACGAAGCGTGATGGTGAAATCGTCCCCGTCGTAATCGACGCTCTCAGAAGCATCGAGCATGAAGGTGGTCGACGAAGGATGAACGGAACCGGGTTGTGGGCTAACCAAGCCGAGCACAGGGGCAGAAGGCGTGACCGTGATGGTTCGGGTGGTCGTGATGGGCTCGTGGATGCCATCGTCAACGCTCAGTGTGATCTCGTGTTCGCCGGCACTTAAACGGCTTTCAAACAGCAACCAGTCTTCGCCTTCGGGCGTCAATCGACCGTCGAGGCTGCTGGTCCACGTAACGACGAGGAATTCAGACCCTGAAGCGGGTTCAAACGGTGCACAAATCCACTCGCCGTCCGTGGGGAAGGTGGAGCAGGCGGCGTCGTAGTCGCCTGAACCGTTGGCAGAGAAGGAAATCAACTCGGAACTGTCGAATGTTTGGGCCGGCGGTGAAGCAATGACCGCCACGGGCTCGGCGTTGTCAACCGTGAGCAAGATGGAAGTGGATTTACTCTGGTTAGCATGCTCGGCACGGTCGTCGGTGACCTCCATCTTGATGGTGTGAACCCCGCGGGACAGATGGCCTTCCCAAACCAAGCCCTCAGTGGAAAGCACACCGTCAAGCGAGGAGATGAACATCACGCTGAGACTGTCGCCTTCGGGGTCAACCGTAGCCGAACCGTCAAGGGTCACCATCGCTGAACTGCTGTTTTCAAACCGGTCAACGGTAAACTGAGGGTCGGGGATTTCGTTGTACAGCATGACAGGTACGGTGTACGATGCGTTGTTGCCTACGGCATCAAATGCGAGGACGGTCAATGTAGCGGATGCTGGGGGCTCCTCTGTGGTGTAGTCAAAAGTGTAGGTGAGTTCCTCGGGACATACCCACTGGTTACCCCAACCTGCACCCTCGCCATTGAAATCAATGACGCATGCGAAATCATCTCCCTCAGGGTCATACGTGCCCGTGGTGTTGACGACCAGCGTGCCCGTTTGCGGCATGATGAGCTCGCTCCACGGGTTGAGGGCGGGTTCGAAATCAACCGCCAGCACCGGTGCAAAATTGACCAGTTCAATCGTCCGAGTTTCTGCTACGCAATGGCCGATATCGCAGACCTGCAGTGTGATTTCGTGAATGCCGTCCGAGAGTTGGCAGTACGGTGGCACCTGTGTAAAGGGGTCGCCGTTGGCGAGGAACGGAGCCCCGCCCGCTGGGTGATCGTTGCCGTGGAAGACACCAGCACATCCTGCAACGATGTCGTCGTCAAGCGAACTTCGCCATTTGAATTCCATGCTGTCGTTGTCGAGGTCCCATGAATCGCTGGCGTTGAAGAAGACCTCAGCCCCTGACGGGAAGACTGCCCCGTCCTCTGGAGTTGACCAGTGAATGAACGGCGCTTGGTTCGCCAGCGGCAGGAGGCAGTAGACGACGCGGTCCTGGTCAAAGGTCGTGGAGGTCGAGTTTGAAACTCCGAAGTAGCCACAATCAATGTTTGCAACGTTGTACGAACTACCGCCCGTGGACGTCCATCGCTGACCGATGAAATCGGGCAAGAACAACTGCCCGATCTCGCTGGCGGGAAGCGTGAAGGCCGGCTCATATGCGTCAAAGGTCACGTTCACGGTGGCTCCGGGGATACCGTTGGAGTAGTTGTTCACCACCCAGACCGTCAAGTCCCAAGCGATGTCCAGGTGAGCACCGGAGGCGAGCACAGCTGAGGCGTAGGCGACGTCCACCGGCTGATGCAAGTGCAGCGTTGAGGTGGCGTCAAGGTCCAACACGGTTGGACTTCCCGACGTCCCTCGGTCGTCGGTCAACCCCGACCAGTTGACTTGGCTGTTCGTGAAGGTGATATCTCCCGTGCAGTCGGTGGAGATTCGGTTGCTGTGGCCTGCAAGCAACGTGTGGCCGTCAAACACCGCACAGTCGGTTCCCGAAAAGACGGTGTTGTTGAGGTAGGAAGCAAGTTGGCCGTTGTTATCGCCCCGCCAGTCCAAGCCGGTGTGATTGCCCACCATCGTGAGGCCGTCCACATGGACGGCTGCACGGTGTAGTTTGACAGCGGGTTGACTCGGGCTTTCCGCCTCAACGTGAAGATTCGTGATGTGGATGCGACCGCTGGCGCCAGCGGGCATGGTTTCACCATTGTCAACCTCAAGGGCAGGAAGGTTCAGCGCATTGTCCGCCAAATGTACGTTTTCAAGCCAAAGGTCCACCGAATTGACGGCCAAAATACCGTGGCCTGTTGAGCCGGATACGGTGCACGACCAGCAGCGCACATCACCGGACGAAGATTCGATGTCGTTGGATTCTTCGTAGTACAACCCCGCCTGTTCCTCAGCGTTTGCAGAGGGAGAGGCCCCGTTGTTTTCCGCGGTCAAATTCCAGAAATCAATGCGACGAGCATCCAAGACATGAGCACCGGAATAGCCGTTGTCCGAAAGGTGCATGCCCTCGATGGAAACGGTGGCTCGGTCGACGATGATGCCCTGTTTGGTGTTGTTGTGGAGGAACCAATCGCTGCCTTGCATAGCGCCTCCCGAAGTGGAGTGAACGCCCGGGCCAACCGAGCCGGAGACCTCGAGACCCTCAAAGGTCGGAGCGAAGAAGGAAGAACGAATCGCAACACCTGCTTCGTGAGGTCCTTGGCCTGGGTCGCCGGAATCGCGAACCGTCAAATTTCGGAAGGTGGTGGTGGAATCCACGAAGTACAGCCGAACACCAACGGTGGTTGAATCCTCGATGAGCGTGTCGTCAAACCACGCCCCGGTTGCATTCACTTCAAGGGCAGCATAGCCGATATTGGGCGTTTTTGCGTCCGGACCACCCGTTCCGGTGATGGTCAAATTGGTGAAATCAGCGGTCTCGTAATTGGTGTAGTTGGTGTGGTTGTTCTTGTCAACATACACGCCTCTGTACATGGAATCGCTGATGTGGGCGTGGCGTACGACGGCGTGAGTATAACCCCCATCGTCAATGTGTCGAATCACGATACCGGTGTCGGATTTGCTGATGCTGATGTTGGTGAGCAACGGTTGGCTGTCCTCAACCCAAATACCAGCGACCATGGCCCATGAAGAGCCCGTACAATTGTCGACGGTGATGCCTTGAATTAGACCGCCCGAGCCACCCCAGATGTTGACGGCTCGTGTCAAAATATCTGAGAACACAGCGCGATTGACAATGGGTGTTGAGCCTGCGCCAACGGAGAGGCCCAAACCGTAGCGCCAGTCCCCCTGAAAGCCAAGGTCTCGGCCAGCACGGTCGACATAGAGGTCCGTGATTCGCGGCGCTGCTGAGTTGAACATGTCAACGGCGACCCGGTCGGGGTTGACCACGGTTAGGTTCTCGATGACGGGGTTGGACCCGTAGATGGTCACGCCGTAGATGGCGTCCTCGATGGTTAAGTTTTGAATCAGCGAACCCCGACCGGATGAGGAGGCATTGAATTGGATACCTTCGTGGTCGCCAAGTCCGGAGGCTTCGAAAATGACCGGGCAAGATTGGGTGCCGAGCACCGTGAGGCGACCGTCCACGACGAGGCGCTCGTTGGCGGCAAGCCGCACCACCGTACACGGCTGGATGATGACTTCATCTGCCACACCGATGGTGTACGTCCCCGACAAGGTCTGCGTCCCCGACCATGTCGTCTGCGCCCGTCCTTGGGTGAATTGAGGGGTTGATTCGGTCTCGCCAACGGCAGTGGATGGTCCTGCAGGAACGAGGTGCAACATCAAGGGCATGATGAACAAAAGCACGAGGCTCAAAGCGAGTCCTCTCCCCGAAGGTACATGCTCCATACCTCAAAGGGCCACGCCGTCCCTCTTGAAAGGTCCCCTCTTGTGTGAATTTCCAGCGGCAGGAATCCCTAAGACCCGATTTCCAATCCAGAACACCATGCCCGAAGCGTTTGTGCTGTTCAAAACCGAACCAACCCACGAGCGCGATGTCTACCTCACGTTGGCCGAACACGCCGACGTCGCCGAAGTACACGCCCTTTACGGCGAGTTTGACCTTCTCGTGCGCATCAGTTCTCCAACATCGCAAGAACTTTCCAAACTGCTGATGCAATCCTTTCGGAAAATCGAGGGTGTTCGGGAAACGCAGACCTTGATTGCAGTGGAGGCCTGAACATGGCGATCGGTTTTGTATTGATGACCACCCTTCCCGGAGAAGAAGACGTCGTTCGTCAAGCCCTAAACAAGGTGGATTTGGTCACCGACCATTGGATGTTGTTCGGTGAGTACGACCTCATCGCCCGTGTTCAAGCCGACGAAGAATACGCCCTGACACGATGCATCGTTGAAGAAATTCGACAGCTCCCCGGAATCAAGGAAACAAAAACGCTCATCGGTGCAGAACTGTGAGTTCACAAGACCCGATGCAATCGCTGGGTAACAGCACGGGCAGCGTGGGTACAACCCGCTTGGCGGAACCATCGGGCCGACTCTCGTAGAGCCGAGGCGGAAGTCGCCGGCTCAAGATGGCCTTTGAGGTACCACCAACGGGCCGCATAGCGATGGCCAGGGGAGCCACCCTCCTGCCAAGCAGAAGGTAGTGGGAGCGTTGCGTGAACGGAAGCGGCTGATGCGTGGCCTTGACGAACCAAATATTCGACAAAAGTCAAACCGACCACTGCGGTGTGAAAGGCTGTTGTTTGTGCGGCTGCAGCCCGTTCATAGGCTGCTTGATGGTCTTCGGTTGTTCCGTTGCCAAAGGCAAGACTCGCCTTCAATTTGGCATGAAGAACGATGGGGTCTTCGGCATGACTCAAGGCCTCAAGACCTTCCACCAGTGAAGAGACTCTGGCCTCGTCCCCTTCCAACAAGGCGACGGTGAGTTGGATAAGGGTCATGCTGACGGTGATGCTCGCTCGGGATGTGATGTCCTCGGGCAGGCGCACCTGATTGAGCATGGACTGAATCTTTTCGTCGTCCAAGGTCGATGCTTGGTCAAACACACGGTCCTCGATTCGTTGAACTGCGGCTCGCAGGAGCCAACGCACTCCCTCGACATCCGAAGCATGTTCGAGTTGTGCCTGCAACAAGCGTTCAGCCTCCTGCTCGTCTCCTTCAATTTGGGCGATTTCATAGGCCAATTCGTTGCGCAAGGAAGACGATTGGACACCCTCGAGATGGCGGCGAGCACGGTCCGACTCTTGGCGATGGACGGCGATTCTTCCGGCCCAATAATGCAGATTCTCTTGTTCGGGCCGCTGCGAAGTCGCTCGGTCAAAGAGAACGGCCATGGCTCCGCTCTGCTCGAGCATCAAGCCATCAAATCGCTCGGCCATGCTCTCAACGAATCGGTCATCATCAAGGGCCATGGTATGATAGAGATGCAACACTGCGTAAGCCGGCTCATCCACATGATTCGCCCAATGAGCGGCCGCCGCACGATGGAGCATCGCCAAACGATCCTCATCAAGCATGGTGCGGCGAACGTTGCGAATCAAGTGCTGAATTTCGAGCGAAGTTTCATCTTCGGTCCATCTCAACAAGGCTCGTTCATCCAGTGCACCGATGGAAGAAGAACCAGGTGCCATTTCTGCGGAAAGTGGTCGGGGAAACAGCACCATGCCGTCCATCGCTTCAAGCGTTTCATCGTCCAACCCATCGAGCATGGTCTGTTCAACAAAGGCCTGTATGTCTTCACCGGCTTCAGGAAGTTGGTCCCCCTCTCGGTAGAGATTGAGCGCCATCGGGTGTCCATCAAGCGCTTTCGCAACCTCAAGGCGAAGGTCCTCATCAAGATGGTCGCCCAAGACCGCGGCAGCGTCGCTGGGGTTGAGCGTGCCAAGTTTGAGCAACGGCCAATCAAAGCCCTCAGGAAGCGGGAGGCGACCTGCGAGGACCACCTTGTGCTCTCTCTCGTGAAGGCCTTCAAGCAAAGAACGAACCACCTTGAGGTGGCGTGGTTCAAGCAGGTGAAGGTCGTCAACAACAAGGATGTGTTTTCCCTGCTGGTCGATGTGCTCAATCACGGCTTCGGGGTCAACCGGATGAAGGGCCGTGTCCGGGAACCAGGCTTGGACAACCGTCTGCGCATCGCTCAGTTGGTCCATCGTGGCCCAACGAACGGGCTGGGGTGATTGGGCAACCCAAGCCTTCAGTAGCGTGGTTTTTCCAACCCCCGAGAGGCCTGTAAGCACCAGTCGACCTTCTTTTTCCAACAACGCCTGTAACGCGCCGAGTTCGTTCTGACGCCCAACGATGGCGAGATCCCCTCGGTCCTTGGATTCCAAATCAACATCGAGCGGTGAGTCGTCCAGTGGGTGTTCAGACAGCCAACCTCGCCCCTTTTCGGTGATATGGTAGACCTGTCGGCGGCGAGAGCCACCGCCCAAGACATGCGCAACGCGAACCACGATGAAACCCTCATCGAGGAGCACATTCAGCGGTTGATTGAGACCCGAACGCACCACACCCATGGCCTCGGAAAGACCCGGCAGAGACACCGCCCGAGGCACATCCCAGGCCTTCGCAAGCGCATCGGGAAAGGTCCCGAGGTAGCGCAGCAACTTCTCCTGAGAACGGCTCAACATGGGAATGACAAAACATGCTCGTGCGTCTCCTTCATCAAACATCCCCACCTTTGTTCAGCCAGCGCCACAGGGTTGCCCTTTTGAGTCAGGGCGGGCGTGGGAAGACCATGCCCGTGGACTTGGCTTCGGCTGACCTTCCGCATGAACCGGGCGTGTATTTGTTCAAAACAAACCAAGGCAGGGTGCTCTATGTCGGCAAGGCGACGCGGCTCAATGAACGAATTCGGTCGTATTTTGCTTCCAATCCCGACCGCCACATGATTCCTGAACTCGTTGCCCGAGCCGACGACATCGAATGCATTGTAACCCAAACACCGCAGGCGGCTTTGGTGCTTGAACGCCAACTGATTCGGGAGCACATGCCGCGATTCAATTCCATGCTGAAGGACGACAAATCCTTCCCGTACCTGGCCATGACAAACGATGAATTCCCCCGAATCATGTACACCAGAAGGCCTCCCAAAAACGCCGAGCAATGGGGCCCGTTCCCCAATGCAGGTGCAGCGAAGCAGGTGATGCAATTGCTTCGCCGTCAGTTTGGCATTCGCGATTGCAAAGAATTGCTTCCTCAGGGATGCCTCTCCATGCACATCGGTTTGTGCGCAGGACCGTGCATTGACGGCACCGGATACGACGACCGCGTCAAGGCGGTACGTCGCACCCTCAACGGCGATGCTGCACCACTGCTCGAGGAATTGGTGACCCAGATGGATGCGGCTTCCGAGGCACAGGCCTACGAGGAGGCGGCCCAGCATCGCGACATGATTCGTGCGGTCCGAGCGACCACAGGCCAACACATCGTCTCAAGCAAGGTCTACCGAGACTGCGACGCTATCGGCATCGCCAGCGAAGGCGACCTCGCTGCCATCGTGGTGCTCCACGCCGACGAGGGCATCGTTCAGGGCCAAGAAGCATGGCCGGCTGCTCACCGAGGCGATATTGGTGAAACGGTCTCCATGTTCATCGCCGAGCATTACACGCACCGAACCCCGCCTCGCTTGATGCTCTCCCCGATTCCCATCTTTGACGGGCTACAATCCTGGCTGAACGAACGCCGAGGTTCCTCCGTGGAGGTCCGCACGCCGCAACGTGGCGATTTGGAAAACCTCGCTACGCTCGCCCGACAAAACGCCGAGATTCAGCTTCAGAGGATGGCGACCAAAACCAGCGGTTCACTCGAACAACGAGCAGCCGATGAAGGGGCGAAAACGCTCGGGATGCAGCAACTCGACCACATCGTCTGTTTTGACATGGCTCAACTGCAAGGCGACGAGCGTGTGGGTGCAAGCGTGGTCATGCGCAACGGTCGCCCGGCCAAAAAGGAATATCGAAAATACGTCGTCAAGGGTGAAGCCCTCGACGATCTTCGGATGATGAAGGAAGTCGTGGTTCGTTGGGCGAAGCGGCAGGAAGAGTGGCCGGACCTCCTGCTCATCGACGGGGGTGAAACCCACCTCAGCACCATTCAGCAGGCGCTTGAAGAACACGGTTGGGCCGACCGCTTCCCGCTTGCCGCCCTCGCCAAGCGAGAGGAAACCATCTTCCGAAACGGGATGGAACCGTTGGTACTTGACCGCTCGGGACGGGTGCTGGTTCACGCCCGAGACGAAGCCCACCGATTTGTCAACACCTTCCACCGCAAACGCCGAAGTCGAAGCAGACTCGCTGATCCACTCGAGGGCGTGGAAGGCTTGGGTGCGAAGAAACTCCAAACGCTGCTTCGCCACTTCGGTGGACGCAAAGGAATTGAGCACGCCACGGCTTCTGAACTTGAGACCGTGCCCGGCATCGGACCTGCGCTGGCACAGCGGATTTACGAGGCGCTTCGTTAACGGGATAACTCGTCGATGTTGGCCATGTCCTCGATGGACTCGCCATGACGGAGGGCAGGACTCGAGAACCCAGCCAGGTCAGCGAATTCATGGTCCCCG
This sequence comes from uncultured euryarchaeote, assembly GCA_937881505.1. Taxonomy (GTDB): domain Archaea; phylum Thermoplasmatota; class Poseidoniia; order Poseidoniales; family Poseidoniaceae; genus Poseidonia. The sequence goes on along the minus strand of CALGEM010000179.1, from coordinate 6,715 downwards.
ATTTGGGCCTTCGTAACCGCTGCTTGACGGTTCGCCATCGCCGCCTTCTTTTTCTTCTTCTTTGCTCGTCGGCGACGAATAAACATCACCAGCAACACCAACACGATGGTGGGGTAGACCCAGAACTGGATGAGGAAATAGATCCATCCAACCTGAAGGCGGAACGTCAAATCATCGGAAAATTCACCGGGAGGTACGACGTAGGTGATCGTTTGGCGTCCACCGTCCTCGGTGATGATGATGTTTCCAGCCGAAGAACTGACGTCCACGAGTTGGATGCCACGAGGCAAGGTGAAGGTGATGGGGCCGGTGTAGGAAGCCCCGTCAATAGGCGATTCCAAAACCCCGACGGATGGATTCCCCGTATCAAATTCAGTTGGGAATTCGGTATTTCCACCAATTGACACGGGAACGGTTTCTTGATCGGTTGGTGGATAGGTGAGTCCATCTGCTCCGACAAGTGAGGAACGCAATCCCTTGGTCAGCACGTCTGCAGCCATTTGAACCGGCCGGTGGAAGATGGATTGGATGCTGCTGGTGACGATGCTGATTTTGAGGTCTTCCGGTGCAGTTTCGGTCAATTCGCCCCAGCCGGTGCCTGAACCGATGGTGAACTCCACCTCGGGAATGGTCAACGAAAGCGTGATGGGTTCCTCGTCGCTGACAATCTCGTCGGGTGCTTCAATGCCTGAGATGGCCGTGCGGATTTCAAAAGCCGAGAGGTCGAGTTCGCCGAAGGGGTTATCTTCGGCTTCTGCAAGGAGGGTCCCGCCACCGTGGATGGCGTCCGTAACCACCTCGCCTAGGCGTTGAGCGAGGTCCTTCATGCCCTGCCGAGTTGCTTGCAATTCAAGGTCGTCACAATCGCTGAAATAATCTCCAGCATCTGCGGGTTCACACCAAGGAAGTCCCACGCTCGTACCGAGTGGGCTCTCCATTCGGCTCGAGAGGTCGATGATGAGGCGAAGTAGATCTGAGGGAAAGGCCTCCATTTGACCGCATGCTTGGATGTCCTCACCGTTATGGCATTTCTCGCCGTCTACGAAACCAATACGGTAAATGTTCAAGTTTGCTTCAAGCGCCATGGTGACGCTGAACGAAGCACTCCACTCGTTGAAGTTCACCGAAGACAGGTCAAACGCCACGTCGGATTCAATGCAGGTGCTTTGGTTGGCAAGGCACACGACAATGCCGTCTTCGTTGGTGATTTCATGCTCCCAGTCGTAGGGGTCAAGTCCGGTCAGAGAAAGGTTGAGCGAACCGGATTCGTCCACCGTTTTGGTCAAGACGATGGTGGATGTCCCGTCAACGGTGGTCACCCAATTGGGCAGGATGATTTCCACGGTCAAATCCGCAGGAGGCAAGCCGCTCAAATCGATGGTGTTGAGGAAAGATTCACCGATGACCGCTTCAATGGAGAACCCAGCGTTCATCAGTCGCTCGAGGTCGTTGCTTTGGACGTTCTCAAGGAAATCAACCACCGAGGAGTTCTCATCATCCATTTGTGCGATGATGATGTCAATGAATCGCATTGAGAAGGGTTGACTGGTCGTTTGCAAGTAAATGGGATAATCCCCGTTCATCGCCTTGGTGCCTTCGAGGCAGTAATGCAGGACCTGTCCTGCGGCCATCGGTTCACTGCATCCTGTTGAATGGCTGTAATTCAAGCCCCCTTCGCTGTCAAAAATACCCGTACCGTCGGTGGACGAAACCCACTGCAGGTCGCTCATGGTGATATCCCCCACGCCGGCGATGGTGTTGCCCAAACCTTCCACGATGTCGCCAACGGGGAACTGGTCAGTGAATTGCGTCAGGTCCACGATGTCGTTGTGGTAAGCCAACCGAATGCCGTCGGAAGTGACGACCGGGATGGAAGCCGAGGAGGACACTTCAAACATGTTGATGCCCCAATTGTTGAGGGTCTCGGTGTCGAGATAGGACAGCCCCGCTGCGAAATCAATGGTTGCCGCGTACTCATCCGTCAAGTCAATAACGAGATTGAGGTCGATGGCTTTGCTGCCCGGTTCAATGTAAACAGTGGGTGTGTCCGTTGAATTTCGATGACCCATCCGGAGGTCAACCGTCATCACTTGATCCTCACCCGTTTCGTTCGTCAAGTGGTCGATGGACCATTCCGCTGCCATGTAATTGGGTGGCCCGGGACGAGCGACGAGCGTACCGTTGGCGTCGGTGCCAAGCACCGTTGAATACGACGAGGGGCTGATGACAAAGTCTGCCTTGTGTCCCGCTTTTGCGGTCAGGTCGAAACTGGTGTTCACTTCTGCGCCCATCGTGAGCAGACCTCGGTAGGTTCGCTCCAGGTCAAGATTTTCGGACCCGACAAGGTTGAAATTGCTGGCGACCAGATCAACCGATGCCGTGGCTTGGAAACAAATGGGGGGCTCAAACACGTTGTTTTCTGCTGCACCCTCGGCTTGGGAATCCCCGACAGGGTTGGAGGAACACGCAGTGGTTTGGCCGCTGCTCGTGAAGTCGTCGATGTAGGCCGTTGAGAGGCTGGTCACCGACCCAAAGCCGGATTCTAGAGCATCTTCAATGGCTTGATGAACCTCAGTTTGCAGCTTTTGACCGACGGTGGTGCTTCCATCTGAGGTGTCGAAATAGTGGCGAATGAGGTCGGCAGGGGCACCGTCGTTGGCATCCAAGCCATCTGTGGATTCCAAGGTATCACCCACTGTTGTGCCCGAGCCAAAGCCCAGAGAATCCCGGTCAAACTCGCGAATGGCCCAAGTCAACTCCAACTCGATGGACGAGGTGGAAATCAGCTCAAAATCGTAAATGCCTTCCACCCAATCCTGTTGATGAGGCGTCATGTCGTCAGCGTGATCGTAGGTGTCGCAACCGGTCGTGCTACCGCCCGACTCCCAACAAGCGCTCATCCCGGTAGCACTAACGATGGGAACGAAAAGTTGGAGGGTGAACATCGAGACCAACATGAGCGATAGCCCATGTTTGGATGCACGCTTCTGCGGCCGCGAGGATGTCATGGTTCGCTCCTAAGGTCGGGAACTTGAAAGCAGTTACCCTCTTGCCCTCGCCATGGAGACTGTGGATTCGACGATGTTTCTCATCGTAAAATCCGAACACGGCGAGCGTGTCCACGGGCTCCTCAAGCACGAAGGTTGGCTGGATGCAGAAGTTGAACCACGTCATGAGAGCGCGGGCAATATTGGCTTCCCACTCACAGCCGCAACTCCGACAAATGAGATCGCTGATTGGCTGAAGACGACGGCGTCCATCACAGGGTTTGTTGAAACGCATCAGGGCCAAAAGCGCCCCTCGGTTGACCCTCATCGCCGCCTTCACAGGGCGGTTGAATCTTGGCTGAGCGCCAACGGCCTTGACTTGGATGCCACAGGCCTCGTCCCAACAAAATGGGAAAAACTCGGTGACTTGGCCCTTCTCCCTCGCCATGTCGCCACCACCGAAGAATGGGCCATCGTGCACGACCATGCCGATGCTGAAACGTTGTGGAAGGCGATGGCGGACGCATTGAACATTGGCTCCCTAGGCATACAGGCTCCCATCGCTGACGACGCCTATCGCTCGGCCCAAGTTGAGATGTTATTGGGTGAATCAGAGGTCGCCTTCACCGACCACGGCATGACCTACACCTTTGATGCGGCGAAGGTCATGTTTTCCTCAGGCAACATCACTGAACGGCGGCGAATCGGCAACCTCGACATGCGAGGGGAAGTGGTCGTGGACGCTTACGCAGGAGTGGGCTACTACACCTTCCCGATGCTGGTTCATGCTGGCGCGGCTCACGTTCACGCGTGCGAAATCAATCCCGCCTCCTTGGCTGGCTTGAGAGCGGGTGGCGAGGCCAACGGCATCCTCGACAAGATGACCGTACATGAAGGCGATAACGCCGTTTCACTCGCCGGCCTCAAAGGCGTGGCTGACCGTTGCCATTTGGGACTCCTGCCCTCGAGTGAAGCCGTTTGGGAGGCTTGCCTGCTTGCGCTCAAACCCAGCGGAGGTGTGCTCCACATCCACATGAACGTGGAGGAAGAGCACATTGACACTTGGGTGGATGAAACTATTCAGCAGTTCACGGCATTGAGCGAGGACCACCGGCGCGGATTCCATTGCCAAGCGCTTCATGTGGAACGAGTCAAGTGGTTTGCACCACGGGTTCGCCACGTTGTGTTGGACCTCAGCCTTCGTCCTTAACCTCGGTTTCCGGCTCAACAAGTTCGCCGACCACAACCATCTCTGCTTCAAGCACCGCAGGTTCTCCTTCAGGTTGTGTCAACGGGTTATTCCCTTGTTGGCTGTAAACTGCCATGGTAATCCCTACGCCAACCAGCACCACCAAAATCGGCAGACCAACGACGAGGGCGATGTCCTGGAGCCAACCGCCGCTGTCTTGCGCTTGCACCACCGGATTGCGAATGGTGCCGTCCGGGTCGGCCACACCAATCATCACCATCGAGACGACTTGCGCCTCGTAAATGGGGCGCCCTGCGGACGAGGCGGGGTTCTGTATTTCTTCAGCGCCCGTTGGGTCGTCGGTGGTGGGCGTCAAGGCGATGCTGCGAATGTGGCTCATGCCGTGGCGAACAATGCCAAAAGTCGCGTAGCCCTCATCGTCTCGGTTTTCCGGGTCGAGGCCGTGGGCTTCGGTCTCGGCGATGTACCACTGCGAATCGGCTGAATCTGGGTCGGCGCTGCGAGCCATGCCGATGGCTCCGTCAACATGAGAGAGATTCGAATCGTGCTCGAGTGGAATCGTTTCGCCCGTACCGCCACTGCCGCATTCCGGACTGGTCAACGGGTAAGCACCGAGCGCCCGACACGTGGGGTCGCCCGATTGGGTGACAAAATCGTCGATGACCCGATGGAAGAAAATGCCGTCATAAAGCCCAGATTCTACATGAGCGATCATGTTGTCCGTGGTGATGGGTGCCCATTGCTCAAACAGTTCAATGATGACCGTGCCCTCAACGCGGCTGGAGGTGTGGCCTTCACGGTACGAGACCTCCATTTGGATGACGGCGTTGCCGGTGTAGGAGTCCATCATCGGCGAGTCCTCGCTTTCCGGGCGGTCGGTCCATTCAGCCGGGTCAAGGCCGACGCTGCGCCATTCGGGTTGTTCATCCTCAGCAAACACCGAAATGGAAGCCATCAGCGGCACCAAGAGAAGCAACATCAACACCGAAGCGGTCCGATGCTGGCGAGCCATGCACCGGGATGGACCCCACCCCCATGAAAACACCGGCGACAGGGTCTGACTGACATCAACACCAAAAAGGAGGACGAAAGAGTGCGGTACATGGACGAACAATCGACCTTTATGCCTGACCTGACGATTGGCTATGGACTCTTCTTGGTGGTGTGGGGCATCGCCGTCTCCATCCTCTCAGCCTCCGATTCCATCACCTCCTACTTCCCGAGCATCCTCGGTGTCCCACTTGCCGTGTCCGGTTGGCTGGCCAAGTCCAACCCCGAGAAGCGTAAATTTTGGATGCACATCGCCGTCATCTTCGGCCTGTTTTGCGCACTTGGAGGTACACGATTCTTCATGGTCATGGGCGACGGCCTTGACTACGCCAGCGGGTCCATGCTCATGCTCTTCGTGAGCGGTTCAGCCTACACGGGCCTGTGCGTTCGCTCCTTTATCCAAGCCCGAAAGGCAAGCGAATAAAGCGTCATCCTCTTGATGGTGAGAGGCTTCGTCCCATCATGGCCGAAGAAGAGCTCCCGTTGGAGGTCGAACTCAAGGCCACCGAAGGGACTGCACAACGCCAATTGAACACCTCAGCGGCAGCGACCATCGCCGTTTCCATCATCTTCCTTCTCCTCGCCATGAACATGGGGCCATCGGTCAGCCAAGCCGTGGAGGATGCTGCCGACTATTCCGAAGAATGGTGGAAAACACCGCTCCATTTGCGCCACACCATGGACTTACCCATGGACACGATGCGTGCTCAGCTCCCCGAAAACGGCACCTACGAAGCCCTGCCATACGAAGAGCACTTTGTGGAGGTGGACCTGCCTGCGAGCGAGCAAGACGCGGGTTTCCCCGGCCCCGCTTTGATGCACGTGGCGCTTTGGCTACCCGATGTTCCAGAAGGCACGAAGGTCCCCGTCATCATGACCATCCACCCCTACTACGACTTCGGCGGTGAGGGCGTAGCGGGCGATGATTCAGCCCCGAATACAGTACCTGACGGCGGTGTGGGCAAGTGGGTCTACGATACCTTTGTTCCGCACGGCTACGCTTTGGCACAAGCCTCGACCTTCGGCACAGGTCAGTCGACCCACTGTCAGGACGTCAAAGGGCTGGGCGAACAAACGGGTATCCAAGCCGTTGTGGACTGGCTGGGCGAACAAGAATGGTCCAACGGCAACGTCGGTTTGATGGGCAAGTCCTACGCGGGCACCACCAACTGGGAAGCCGCCCAACAACCCTCGCCCTACCTCAAGACCATCGTGCCCATCTCGGGCTCGATTGGCGTGCAAGAAATGTTCTATAGAAACGGCTCCTCTGAGACCAGAGCCATGCTTTATGACGCGCTCTACGAAGGCGCCACCGCCGATGCGACCACCGACGATATGCGCATGTGCACCGACGATGTCATCGGCCCCCTCAACCCCCTGACCACCTGGGCCGGCGCTGAATTTGGTGGAGCGGATTGGAACGATTACTGGGGTGAGCGCCGCCATCTTCCCGACGTGCTCGCCAATT
>CALGEM010000178.1 GCA_937881505.1 uncultured euryarchaeote | reverse complement strand
AACGTACATGGCGACGGCGTTGCCACCACCGAGACAAAGCGTGACAATACCCGATGTTGCTTCCAGCCGTCGCATGACGCCAAGCATCGTGATGAGGCAGCGGGTACCGCTTGCGCCCAATGGATGGCCGAGACTGACGGCGCCGCCGTGGAGATTGAAGCGATCGTCGGGAATGCCAACCTCTTGGGCAACGGCGCATGAGGCTGAAGCAAAGGCTTCGTTGTGTTCGTACACGTCCACGTCAAGCACGTTGAGGTTGTTGCGCTCGAGCAACGTTTGGACAGCAGGAATGGGGGCGCTCATGACCCGAGCGGGCTCTACACCCGAAGTGCAGTAGTCTTCGATGGTGGCAATGACTTCCCATCCTTGGGCCTTGGCGAATTCTGCCTCAGCGATGAGGACGGCGCTGGCTCCATCGTTGAGGGTGCTGGCGTTTCCTGCGGTGACGGTCCCATTTTTGTCAAACACCGGGCGGAGACCGGCAAGCGATTCGGCGGTGGTCGCACCGCGCACGCCTTCGTCGTTGGTCAACACAACGGGGTCGCCTCGACGTTGAGGAACCTCCACCGCAAAGGTCTCCCAGTCAAACCAGCCGTTTTCCCAGGCCGTGGCCGCTCGTTGTTGACTTCGCGCGGCAAAGGCGTCCATGGTCGCGCGGTCGATGTTACATTCCTTGGCCACCGTTTCACCGGTCGTGCCCATGTGAACATCGTTATAGACATCCCACAGGCCATCGTGAATCATTGAATCCACCAGGGTGGAGTTGCCCATTTTGGCGCCTTTTCGCTGCCCCATCAAGAGTTGTGGAGCGTTACTCATGCTCTCCATACCACCGGCGACGATCGCCTTGTATTCGCCAGCACGAATGCTGTTGGCCGCCATCATTGCAGCCTTGAGCGAGGATCCACAGACCTTGTTGACAGTCACGCAAGGTGTGGAAACGGGTAGACCTGCACCCAAAGCAACCTGGCGAGCAGGGTTCTGTCCGGCACCGGCCTGCAAGACCTGTCCAAACACCACCTCGTCGACCACGCCGCTACCGGGTTCAATCCCCGCTCTGTTGAGGAGTTCCTTGACCGAGAGGACACCCAGGTCAACTGCACTCATTGAGGACAGCGTGCCCATGAATTTCCCGATGGGTGTGCGGGCCACAGCGCAAATAACGGCTTGGGGTTGAGGCATGAGAAGACGGAATGGAAGACACACTTTCAACCTGCCCGTGCCGTCGTTTGGCGCTTGAGAAGGCTTGATGAAGCCTACACCTTAGCCCGCACCATGGCGAAATTCAAAACCGAACTCAACCTTTCCCGAGCCAACGACGAAATGCGAACGCCCGAGGTGACGCTGGACTTTACCCCCAACGCCCTTGCTTCCGTGCTCTACAAGCAAGGCGATACCGTTGTTCTTGCCTGCTGCACCAAAGAAGCACGTCTCCCGGGCTGGTTCCCGCGAGACGCCACCAAGGGCTGGGTTCACGCCGAATACTCGCTTTTGCCCGGCTCCACGGATTCACGTTTCCGTCGTGAGCGCCGAGGCGCCAAGGGTCGAACGCAAGAAATCGAACGCCTCATCGCTCGTTCTCTCCGTGCTGCCGTTGATTTGGAGGCGCTTGGACCCATTGCCCTCAACGTGGACTGCGATATCCTCAACGCCGACGGCGGCACCCGTTGCGCCTCCATCACGGCAGCGAACATTGCTCTCCGACTGGCCGTTCGCCGGCTCATCGCTCAGGGCGTTTGCTTGCCTGTTGACCTCCGACCAACCCCCGAGCAACGCAAGGAAGGTTGGACCCCTCCCGCTCTGGATGCACTCGAACGAGAGAACCACGAGAACGCTGTGATTCCTCACGATCTAGCCGCCGTATCGGTCGGCCTTATCGATGGCGAGGTCTACCTTGATTTGGACTACATTCTTGATTCCAACGCCGACGTTGACATGAACGTCATTAAGACCAGCGACGGAAAATACGTCGAAGTCCAAGGAACGGGGGAGGAATCCACATTCTCCGCCGACGAGTTGGCCGCCTTGCTGAAGGGTGCTGACGTCGGGTTTGAGGCCCTCTTTGCCTTCCAAAAAGAAGCGCTCAAGGGTGCTGAATGAATCATTTCCTCACTTTCGGTCCGTTCATCAGCGCTGGTGCTGTGAGCGGAAGGCTTGATATGGCGAGGGTTTTGGCCAACCTTGCACGGGTTAGTAGCTTAGTTGGGAGAGCGCGGCACTGAAGATGCCGAGGTCGCTGGTTCAAGTCCGGCCTAACCCACCAACATCTTATGGATTCTCAGCGTAGCATGACTCGTTCTTCAGATTCTATAGAATGATGCCTGTGCCATCAGCCACCGTAGAATAGGGGAAAAGGATTCTTGAACTTGAGTGGGTATGCAACATCATGGCGAAGGAGACCGACTCGGATTCCGGCGTCAAAGATGCTTCCGAAGAGCACACCAAGTCCAAGGACAAGGAGGCGAAAGAACTCCAAGAAATTCGGCAGCGGCGAAGCGGCGGAGGCAGAAGGTTCCTCTCCAATATCGAAGACTTCGTCTTGATGGGCGGTCTCGCTTACGGGTTATTGTTCGCCCTTCTTCTCTTCTCCATGTCATCGGGCATCCTTGGAAACTCGACCAATCTTGACTACACGGCATCAACCACCTTCCTCGACATCGGCGATGAGTGCACCGAAATCACCGATGAACCTTGGCTCAACATCTTCCCCGACCCCGACCAAGAATTGTTCTCGGTTGCAGGCCATAACTTGCCCAACGGTGCGGCCTACCTCAATTACACCTTCTTCACCGTCATGAGTGAAGGGACCAAAGCAGTTGTCAACGAAGAATACGGTTCCAACGAGACCGTACGTACCATCAACAAAGCAGACCAATCATACGGACGGGCCTACTTCAAAGCCCCGTATTCTGAACTCCCTGAAGGCCACTATGAACTAAAATTCAGCGTGACCGTTTACGAGGAACGCAACACTTCCTCAAACATAACCATGGAGACAAAATCCAAGAGCATCAAGTTTGAGCACACGCTTTCCAAAGAGACCCTGGCCTTCCTGCCCTTTGTCGACGACGATGAACACTCCGAGGTCAGAATTGAAGACGCCGGACCTCGCTCCTGTTGGACGGTTCAAGATTTGGGTGATTGGGGCTACATTTTGATGGGGGCTGAGTTGGGCGGTGGCCGCGAGACCGCCATGCTCACCGGCGGTGCCGCTGGTATTCCAGCATGGTGGATGGCCTTCATTTCCCTCTCCTTGTCCATCATCTCCTTGCTCATCATCTACCCCGTCATGTACAAGGTCTACCACCAGGATGCTGACGACATTCTTTCTCGAAACCACATCGTTCGGTTGGTTCACGATACCGTCGAATCGGTCGGTGAGCAACTTGGCATTGAAATCGACGATGACCTGTTCAAAACTGAGGTGAGGGAACTCTCCATCGATATCATGGTGCCCTACCAAAACACGGAGAGCACACTCTCAGATTCGAGCGAAGTCCGTGCAGAACTGCTCCGCTCGCTGTTGGAGGAGTTCGCCATCTTCCGTGTCTTCAAGCCAGTCCAACTGAACGTTCGTGTGATTGGCGACGGCCAGATGGTTGATTTCGACTCTGGCGTTGGTGTTGGCTCCCGGGGTGAAGAGAAGGACCTCAACGTTGAGCAGCAGGACTACTCGAGTTTCTTCTCCGAACTTCATTCGCTGTCCCGCATCGAAGACGATGTCCGAGACAGTTTGGACCTGTTCTTCACCCGTCGCTCGGATGTTGAAATGACCGGTGCGGTGGTAACCAGCGACGACCGAGTCGTCTTCGTCTCGGTTATTTTCCGCCCAACACAGCGCTTTGCTTGGCTGCGATTCAACAAAACATCAACCCAAATCAAGGACGAACTTTACCGCTTCATTCACGAACGCAACGAGGACCTTCTGGGCTCCCAAGAATTGGTGGTCAAGACCCGAAACGAAGTCTCAACGTTGGCCGACCGTTCCGGTGCCGGCCGAGTTGAGCGACGCTCGCAGCAGGATGATGAGCGCATCGTGGCCGTGGCCAAACAAGACGGGTTGGGCGGCAGGGTGCTGCAAACCAAATTCCTTGGCGACACGCTCTCAACGGTAGAGTACATGGCCAACGAGAAACGGGAAATGATCAACAAATGGGGCTTCTGGGGCCTCATCTTCTTCGTATGGATTCCGTTCATGGCCTCTGGTGTGCTTGTCGGCGCCATGCTCGGTCTACTCTCTCGAATGCAATTCATGCGGGTGCTGCTGGCAACCCTCATCGGGGGCTCCATCGCTTCCATCACGTGGGCCTACACGGCCGAGGGCATTGTGAAATTCATGCACCAGTACAAGCTAGAAGTCTTCATTCCGTTGGTCATCGGCGTGTTCATTCTCATGGCTGTGCTTCACATCCGATCGACCAAGATGCGCCGTCAAACCGAATTGTTTGAGGACACACTCCTCGACAACTTCCACGCCGACATCGTAGCCAAATACGGCGACCAGTAGGTGAAGCCATGGAGGCCAGCACCACGTTTTCAGGGCTAGACGGCCACGTTGGCGACCCGATACGTTTGGGCATTGTAACGGTCAGCGACCGAGCCAGCCAGGGCGAATATACCGACCAAGGGGGGCCTGCTATCCTCGGATTTTTCCAAGAGGCCATCAAGAGCCCATGGACGGCCCTCTACAGGTGCGTGCCCGATGAACGCCAAGCTGTTGAAACCGCTCTCATCGAACTCGTTGACGAGGAAGGCTGCCATGTTGTCGTCACCACCGGCGGCACAGGGCCTGCACCACGAGACATTACGCCGGAAGCCACCGAAGCGGTCTGCGACCGAATGATGCCAGGGTTCGGTGAACAAATGCGAAGCATTTCCCTCGCCTTCGTGCCGACGGCCGTCCTCTCCAGACAAGTGGGTGGACTGCGAGGGGAATCTCTGCTCTTCAACCTCCCGGGCCGCCCAAAAGCCATCAGGGAAACCATCGATGAAATATGGAGAGCTGTGCCGTATTGTGTTGATTTGATGAACGGCCCTTACATGGACATGAACCATGACATTTGCGACGCCTTTCGTCCGAAAACGGCTCGCCGGTCTGCTTGAATGGTGACACAGCACATTCATGAGCCTCACCCCGCTGGAAAGCACAGAGGATGAGCATGACGGGGAATGTATTGATTCACGGCGCAACGATGGTCCTGCCCAACGAAACGGGTGTTGGGGATTTGAGGATCCGCAACGGCGTCATTGAGACCGTGGTTTTGGGCTCCACTCTTGAACCAATGGATGACGAACTCTTCGTCGACGGGCGCGGCTTGCATCTGCTACCCGGCATCATCGACCCGCAAGTGCATTTTAGGGACCCAGGACAGCCTGAGAAGGAAGACTTGGGTTCCGGCTCTGCTGCTGCTGTAAGCGGTGGCGTAACCTCGTTTCTTGACATGCCCAACAACAAACCCTCCATCACGACCTTGGAGGGCATGCGAGGCAAACTCAAGACTGCCTCTGAAAAGTGCGTGAACAATTACGGTTTCTTCATCGGCGCAACCTCCGACAACGTCGCCGACCTCCAAGAAGCCGTTGGAACACCGGATGCGCCGTTGGGCATCCCGGGTATCTGTGGCATCAAGATCTTCATGGGCTCCTCCACAGGTACCTTGCTGGTCAACGACCGAGAGCCACTTGAGGCGATTTTCAAGGGAACGGGTGGCCTCATTGCGGTCCACGCTGAAGATGAACAGCGAATGATTGAACGCCTTGAAGGCATCAAAGGCCGCACCGACATTGCCGCCCATGCAGAATGGAGGGACGATGTCACCGCCTTGCTTGCGACGCAGTTGGCTGTTGAGCTGGCACAAACATACGGACACCGCCTGCATGTTCTTCACCTCACGAGCGGCATTGAAGCCGACTGGTTGGAGGGCATCACCGCTCTTCCATCACAAAGCGGCGAAACTGGAGCCATCATCACGACCGAGACGCTTCCTCAACACCTCACGTTTGACGAAACGGATGTCGCTCGTGAAGGCACCCGCTTGCAGATGAACCCACCTGTTCGCTACGCAAAGGACCGGGAGACGCTCTGGAAGCAACTCAAGCAAGGCACCATTCAGTGCATCGCTACCGACCACGCACCTCACACGCTGGAAGCCAAAGCCCTCGGGTTCCCAAAGGCCCCAAGCGGCATGCCCGGTGTGGAGACCTCGTTGGCGGTCATGCTCACCCATGCCAAAGACGGTGCTTGCAGCATAGAGGATGTCGTGAAATGGATGTCGACCAACGTGGCGGATTGTTTCAACATGGTTGGAAAAGGGGCGTTGGAGGAAGGCATGGACGGCGATGTCGTGCTGGTTGACATGGAACACGAACGTGAGGTCAAAGACGAACATTCCTGGACAAGGGTGGGCTGGAATCCCTTCCGAGGACGCTCCTTGGTGGGTTGGGCTCAAGTCACCATCGTTGCTGGTGTGCCCGTGTTCGAGCGAACCGAAGCAACGGGACCAAAAGGCGCTCTTCTCGTTGAGCCGGGTTCGGTGGGCGAACCCATCATCATGACGCCGTGGCGTTAACCCAACTGATAGAGGGCGCTGTATTTTCGCTCGACATACCGTAGGAAGGGTTCGGGACTGGGCGGTGAACCCGTGGCGTCCTCGATCAACTGAGCCGGGGAGACTTGGCTCCCCCGTTGATGGATGCGAGGCCTGAGCCAATCCAACATCGGTTTCCAATCCCCAGAAGCGACCATCTCGTCCACATCGCCCAAATCTTCGGCCATTGCTTCCAGCAGTTGAGCAGCGTAGAGATTTCCAAGCGTGTAGGTGGGGAAGTAGCCAAAGGCAGCCATCGACCAGTGAATGTCTTGCAAACATCCCAAACGGTCTTCGGGAACTTCAATGCCAAACCATTCTTTGAACATGCTGTTCCATGCTGTGGGAAGGTCGTCCACATCCAAATCTCCGTTGAAGAGTTGCTTCTCGATTTCATAGCGAAGCATCACGTGTAAGTTGTAAGTGACCTCGTCTGCTTCGACTCGGATAAACCCCTTTTCAACCCTGTTCGCCAATCGGTTGAGGGCGTGCTCATCCCAATCTGGCGCATCGGGGAAATTCGCCCTGAACCACGGTAACACCACCTTCCAAAACGCAGGTGTCCTTCCGATTTGATTTTCCCAAAACCGGCTTTGGGATTCGTGCACACCCAAGGAAACGGCTGCTCCTCTGGGTGTGAATCGGTGTTCATGGTCAAGGCCCTGTTCGTAGAGTGCGTGGCCAGTTTCATGCATGACTGCGTACAAGCATGAGAATGGATCTACTTCGTCAAAACGCGTGGTGAATCGGGTGTCGCCCGGCCACAAACCTGCAGAGAACGGGTGCGTGGAGGCGTCCATTCGGCCGGCTTCAAAATCAAAACCCATGTGCTTGGAGACGGCCTCACAGAATGCTTTCTGAGCATCAACCGAAAACACGAGGCCTTCGGGCATGGACGGTTCATCAACCGTGTTTTGTGCTTGGGTGATCGCTTCCAGTAACGGCACCAAGCGTTCCCGTAGTCCAGCAAATAAGGGGTCGTAGTCTTCCACCGTCATGCCGACTTCGTATTCATCGAGCAAGACATCGTAGGGTGTTGATTGAATGCCGAGCAAATCGATTTTTTCTCGGGTCATTTCAATCAAGCGGCGCAAGGATGGTTTGAAGGCCTCAAAATCAGATGCTGACCGGGCAGATTGCCACGCGACGAGGGCTTCAGAACGGGCTTGTGCAAAGGTCTCAACGAAGGATTTCGGCAAGCGGACGGCTTGGTCATAATTTCGACGCATTTCCCTAACGTTCGCAGCTCGGTCCTCGTCAAGGGCCTTCCCTTCCAACTCGGCAAGCAATTCGCCCATGCGTGGGTCGATCAACTGTTCGTGTCGCTTACCTGCCAACCATGCCATCATTTCGCCTCGTGAAGAGGCGCCTTTGGCCGGCATCAAAACTTCCTGATCCCAACCAAGATGGCCCTGCAAGGCACCAAGGCGGTGAATATCTTGAACACGCTGAAGAAATTCATCATAAGGCTCCATGGCGAGTTGAAGTCGCTGTTCCTCTTCAACACTTTCATTCCAAATCATGGTGAAAAACCTCCGGAAGATGAAAGAAAAAAGCACACATTCAAGAACATTTGAGCGCTACCGGTAGCATGGTCCTCCCGTTTCGCCGAAAAGGCTCGGACGGGGATGATGACGATGTGGTGGACCAAGACATCGAGGACATCATGAACGAGGCTGAGGGATTTGGCGAAGATTCTGGCGTGACCATTCCCGCACCATCCACCGACGAGGGTGATGACGGCGAGGTTGATGTCACCGAAAAAATGGCCAAAAGCGCACGTACGGTCATCGACACTTGCATGGATGTTCGGCGTGGTGAAAACATCCTCATCATTTGCGACCCCACCACCACAGAAATAGGCCAAGCATTGCACGACGCTGCAAGCCTTCGCTCGGACAGGGTGCTCTTGGTGGTCATGCCCAAAGGACGACACCACGGCGATGAACCGCCCACCCCCGTGGCCAACCTTATGCGGCAACAGCAAGTGGTCATTGCACCTACACGGTACTCCCTCACCCACACCAAAGCCGTTCGTCAGGCCATCAAAGACGGTTCTCGAGTTGCCACCATGCCCGGCATGACCCTAGAGATGTTCACCGAAGGTGGTATGTCAGCAGATTTCAACATCATCAAAAAGAACATTGGAGAGATGAGCAATCTCCTTCGACGAAAGCGGATTATCAACGTCAAATCGGAAACCGGCACAAACGTGACATTTGAGGTGAATTGGCGTGAATGGAAACTGGACGACAACGGGATTTGCAATCGACCCCGTATGCTCACCAACCTCCCCGCTGGGAAAATTTTCACGCTTCCTCGCGAAGGGACGATGAACGGTACCATCGTCATCGACGGCTCGTGGGATTCAGACCTCGTTGACGAACCTGTGTTTCTCCATGTTGAGAACGGACTGGTTGTCGATGTGAAAGGCGGGACGGCTGCTGCCCAAATTCGTCAAACCTTTGGTGAAGCCGCTCGACGTCTCAAAAGCAAAGACCAGGAAAACGTGTGGACCATCGCTGAATTCGGCTTCGGTATGAATCCAAACGCACGTGTGGCCGGCAATGTCCTTGAGGATGAGAAGCGCCTGGGTACGGCGTACTTCTCGATTGGGGATAACACGACGTTGGGGGGTACAGCAGCGGTCGGCATCCAAATTTCAGGTGTGCTTGAGCGCCCAAGCATTTGGATGGACGAAACCTTGCTCTTTGAGGAAGGGCAATTTGTGGCGCACTGAGCAAACAGTGACAAGGCCTTCAATAGCCGAGGTTTTGCTGGCCGCACACAGGACAGAATCGCCAGTACGGGTCCAATCCAATCCCGCATCCACGGCAGTGCACCCCTGACCGAATCGTTGGTTGAACAAGAGGGGCTTGTTGACGAGGCCACCCCTGTTGAGGTGGTTGTTGCTGTTGCCAACCTTGTTGCGCAGGAGGTCGCTGTTGCTGCTGCGGCCAGCCTTGTTGCGCGGGTTGCTGTTGTTGCTGCCAGGGCTGCTGAGGCAAGGGTTGAGGTCGTTGCTGCGGTGGCGCTTGTTGTGGAGCTGGCTGCTGCTGTCCGGCAAGGGGGCGGCGAACAGGGGCGACCGGTTTGGGCAACGCAGCCGTCTTTTCGGCCGCAGGAGAGGCGATGAATTCAGACAGCGTGACCACACCATCTCCGTCGGTGTCGGCTTCAGCGTGCAGTTCAGCCGCCTCCTCAAGGCTGGTTCCTGTCGCCTGTGCGAGTTCTTCAACGTCAAGGGCACCGCTGCCGTCTTCATCAGCGGCAATGAAATGCTCTGCTGCGCTGACAAATTCTTCTTCCTCAACCTGTTCAGACGCAGGCTCAACAGGAGATTCAACCTCTGGCGTAGCTGCGGGCTCGGCAGTATCTGCGGGTGGTTCTTCTTCGGCGACCAACTCAGAACTGAATGCACCAGAGAAGGCATCCTGTGTGGCTTTTGCCACCTGCTTTTCGCTTTCGATATTGATCTCCGGTTCAACGGGCTCAGCGGATGGAACATCCGGTAAAGCGACCGTGCTGGACGTTGGAATGGGTACGGGGTCACCGGCCGGTGTTGGTTCTGGACTGGTCGTTGGAAGCGGCACCGGCTCAGGTTCAGAGGTAGGCTCAGCAACGGGTGGTGCGGGCGCCGCCTGTTCAACCGATGTATCGGTAGCAGGTGGTGGTGTGGGCAAGGCCGTGTTCTCGGGAACATCAACGCTCGCTGCAGCAGCACTTCCGCTGGCTAAACTGGCGATGGGGATCACTTGGCCAACCACATCCAAGGCAGCATCCAATTCCTTATCGATGGAGACAAAGGCGTCCATGGACCCTTCGACGTTATTGAGCAAGCCCTCAAAGGAGGTCATGTACTTGACGACCTCATCGTTGGAACCGGTTTGGAAGGCAACGGCAAAGAGTTTCATCATGCGCATGGGGTCGGCCAAGCGCTCGAGTGCACTGCGCTGCTCGCCGCTCATGCCACCGAGTGCAGCACCAACCTCACCGCTTGAATCGGGCATACCAAGGGCCCGGAAGAGCGGATCGGGCATGCTCATCAAACCAAGATGGCCCGCCACGAGGTAGTAGATCTCTCCACCCTCACACTGCATGCGCTCACTTGCTGCTTCAAAATCAAAATCACCAGGGCGAAGCACGATATCTGAAAGCAGTTCAAAGAATTGGACCATCGCCTCTTCACGCGGCATGGCCATCATGGCATGGAGGACATCGCTTGATTCGGTAACACCGAAGTAGGCAGCGGCATCATCAACCTCAATTTGGTTGGAAGAAGTTGGGTTCTCGTCTGACATCCTTCTCCCTCCTTTTGCTTGCGACCGCTGACCCCCATTTAAGCCCTCATGATACCCTTCACGAGCGCTTATTTTTCGCAAGGTTGCAAATGGCCCTGGATTGCTCGGCTGACCAACCGGTTTCTTGGAGTTGCATCAACATCGTTCGCTCCTCTTCTCCTTCAGCCATGGCGCCGACCACCCAGTCCACCGCTGCTTCTCTGTCATCGGTTTGCCAGTCTTCAAAGATGCTCAAATCGACGCTGACCTTGGCCTTGCGAACCTTGGCGCCAGCGGCTTCACTCTCTCCCTGCACCACCTTCTTTCTCGAAGCTTTCTTGGGTTCAGGCGACGACTTCGCGACAGGCGTTCTCCCGGGAGCTCGTCCCGGTGGGCCGCCGGGACCTCGCTTGGCAGGGCCCCCTGGTGCTTGCTTCGATGGACCACCACGACTACCTCCAGGAGAGGAGGTTGGCCCGGGACCTGACGGTCCTGAAGCCCGCGCGGGTGTTTTCCTCTCCGGCATGGCTCGTGTACGAGCAGGTGCCGCTGCCACCTTGCGGTCGAGTTGGTCGAGGAAACTCTCCTCTTCTTCGTCGTCATCGTCAAAGAAATCGTCGTAATCGTCCTCATCGTCGTCATCATCCTCACTGCGCACGAGACGGATGAGAACCAAGGTCAAGATGAGCAAGGCCCCCAAGCCCCCAAGAGCGAGCATGATGGTTCCTGCGTCAACGCCGAAGAGACCTTCCTCGCCGTCACCTGATGCGGGAATGTATGGACAACCGTCCTCGTAGCCATCCACGCCTTTCGGGTCGTTGGGGCAGTTGTCCGAATCGTCCATGACACCGTCGAGGTCGGAGTCCCGTTCAGAGATGTGGCAGCCTTCCTCATCGACTGCCAAGCCCAACGTGGTTTTTGGACAGAAATCGGCGTTGGTTGCGCCGGCTACAAATTGACCAGGCCATGAGGGGTCCCTCGTGGCGTTCCAGGATGGGTCGCCCCAGTTGTCGCCAAAGCCATCAAAGTCGGAGTCCTTCCATTGCGTGGGGTTGCCTCGAAGCGCGGCTGGTTCGTTCTCATCACGCCAACCATCACCATCGTCGTAGCACCCCAGGAAATCTATAGAAGAAGTCCCTGTTTCGGTGGGGCAGTCATCAGCGTTGTTGGCGGGCGAAGGGTTGTCGCCGTAGCCATCGCCGTCTTGGTCAAACCACTGTGTAGGGTCGCTGGGGAAGGCGTCTCCTGTTTGATTGACATGAAGGCCGGTGATTGGGTCAATGTCATAGGTGTAGATGCCCTTGTATCCATCACCATCGAGGTCGGTATCAAGCGCACTCTCATCGGTGCAACCGTTGGCCAAGATTGGGAATCCAGGTGGTGTGTCGTCGCAAGCGTCGTCGAGATCCGAAAGACCGTCACCGTCAGTATCACGTTGCGCCTGCGAACAGCCGTTTTCGTCAACTTCTTGGCCAGCGCCGGTGTTGGGGCAGTCGTCTTCAGGGTCATTGAGACCATCGCCATCGGAGTCCGATGTGCGCTGCTCCTCACTGCACCCTTGAGCATCAACGGCGACACCTGCGGGGGTATCTGCACACAAATCCACGTTGTTCTTGACTCCATCATCATCATCGTCCAGCTCGGATTGTGAGCAGCCTTGTTCGTTCACCGATTCGCCCTGGGGGGTATTGGGGCAGAGCGTGTCAAGTTCGTTGATAACCCCGTCACCGTCGTTATCAGCCACGTCGATGAGGCGACATCCTACACCGTCTGTACCGTTGAGCACACCCGCTTCATCAGGGCAATAGTCGCCCTCAAAGCCCGTTGGGTTATCACCAAATCCATCACCGTCGCGGTCTCGTGATTGTGTCTTTTCGTACGGGAAGGCGTCACCGAGTTCGTCAATTCTGAGGCCCGTCTCGGGGTCGACATCGTACACATAGGTGTCCGTGTAGCCATCACCGTCAGCGTCCGGACATCCATAGGCATACTCCGACAAACTTCGGCGGGTTGAATTGCCCCATTCGGTCGGGCAAGCATCAAGTTGGATTCCTTCAGCGTTGGAACCGTTGTAGAGAGCGGTCCAGTTGTCCGCATACCCGTCGTCATCGGTATCGTTGGCCGCTGCTTTGCGCAGTGGGAAGCGGTCTGGATTGGTCGCATTTTCTGATTGGTTGTCGCCGTAGCCATCGCCGTCGGTGTCTTTCCATTGCGTTGGGTCCATCGGCCAAACGTCTGCGCCATGAGACACATTCCACTCGCAGA
>CALGEM010000177.1 GCA_937881505.1 uncultured euryarchaeote | reverse complement strand
TTGTGGCTTCAGTACCGGCGTTTCCACCCATGTATTCGTGGAATATGATTTCTGCAACAGAATTCCATCCCTTATCGCCGAGATCAGCCTTGTGATAAATCAGAGAAATTAGATTTGCAATTTCTTCGTCGGGAAAGACCGAGTGTGATTTCAAAATCTTGGCCATGATGCCATCTTCTTCATTGTTCAGCCAAAAGCGTAGGTTTTCTCGTTCCTCATGTTTGAGAGGCAGATCATCATCAGGTTTCTGAAAAATCATGTCAATGGCATTGCCCAGTGCCATCGCCCGGTTAAAATCCTCATCTGTCAGTTTTGGCATGGAGGTAACGAGCCCGTACAACTTCAAAAATTGAGTGGCCCCCTCAATTGGACGCGTTGAGGCTATTCTTGCTCTGGTGTGGCATCTGCGTTAGGACTTGCGATGAGGCGTTTGGTTCCAATCAACAACACGAGCAGACCCAAGGGAAGGAAAAGATAGCCTGCAAGGTCTTCGAGAAAATCAACGGCTCCAAAGATAAACCAAACGAAGGCCATCAAGAAAAACACGCTTCCAGCAAAAGAACCGGGTTCAGTAAGCGAGGGTTTGACCACCACGTTCTGTGCTTGCCAACCAAACAACTGAAGCCCCATGGTGACGTGGACTAGGAGGCCAAACACGAACCCGAGGTAGACATCAAAACCTGCGACCTCCAACTCCTCCCATCCGATGGATTCAGCGAACCTGAAACCGAACCACAAAGGAATACCGGTGTAAAACACCAAGAGCCCCAGGGTCGTTATCCATCCTTTGTTCTGCCCGTTTGGATACCTCCTGGAGGTCAGCAAGGTGGTATACCTTCTCGCCGCTTCCACAACGGCCATCCAACCCAAAATGTAAGCCAAGGGCAAGATGACTTCGTTGTTGGCGATGTCATCAAACGCCTCAAGGGTGAACCATGCCATGATGCCCCACATCATGCCCAAAAAGGCAGCTTGTATACCCGAGCCAGCAGTTCGTTTCTCATCTAGATACTCAGACACCATCACGTAACTCAGAACCGCCATAACGGTCATGACGCTGAAAAACTCACCACTTCCGGCCTCAAGAGCAAACGCGAAGGGATAGAACCAAAGAATCCACGAAAAGCAGTAGGAAACCCAAGCATTCATTTTCCGAGCAAAGCCAACGGCTGCAAAGGCCACGGCCAATGTCGGGCCCCAAGCAAACATGTTCAATGGTCCAAAGTCTTCGTCCCATGGTTTGTCAACAATCACGGTGATGTACCACATAACAGCGACCATTGACGCCACACCGAAGAGGATGGATCGGGCCTCGCCAACGAATACTTCGGCCTTGCCCTCAACCTTCAAGTTCGGTGCAAAGAAAGCGAGTCCCGCCAAGAGACCAAAGAGCGGTATGACGAGGTCGAGGCCAGTGGCATCATCGACGAGCGAGGCCAAGAGTCCAACGCCTACCAGAATCAACGTGGCGCCAATCGCTGCGGCGACACCGAGACTGAATCGTTTGCTGTTCGCAGCGAGTTGAGAACCCTCTCCGGTAGCCTCGAAATCCGCCTTGCTGGCCCCATGGCCTTCGTCAATGACGATGGCTTTTGGGGCGCTCATTTTCTGGCTCTTTTCGTACTCAGCAATGCGAGAAAAGGAGGCATCGTCCACGCGCCCTGCTTGACGGTGCGAATCCAATCGTGAAAGGAAGGCATCGGCATCCATGCGAAAAACTGGGCAGGGAGTGGTATAATCCTTCTCCCCAGAACTATTGTAGTCAAAACGGCGGATTTATATTGACTACATAACACGTAGAACCATGGCCCGAGTCGTCGCTGAGAAGTGCACCTGCGGTTGCAAGATGAAACGTCTTTACACCCGTGCTGAAGGCGGCAAGGGCTGGGAGAGCGTGGGTTGGTTGTGCACCTGTGGTTGCGGTTGTGTCACCATGGACGAACAGTGGCAAGAAGGCGAATGCTGCACGAATTGAGGTGAGGACCGTGGAAGAACACCAACTCTCGCTGAGCGTCACCGGCATGTCGTGTGCGGCGTGCGTTGCTTCGGTGGAACGGGTGCTTTCCGGCGTGGAAGGTGTGCGGGGCGTGAGCGTGAACCTCCCGCTGGAGAAGGCGGTTGTCCAACTTGAGCATCCTCCCTCCGATGGGCAACAGGACGCCTGCATCGCCGCGGTGGAAGGGGCGGGTTTTGGTGCGAGTGCCTTGCTTCCTGCCTTGGAAGTGCGCCGACACAACGAGCAGAAGGTCGCTGCTCAACGCCGTCAGGTCACGCTGGCGTTTGCCCTCGCCC
>CALGEM010000176.1 GCA_937881505.1 uncultured euryarchaeote | reverse complement strand
GCGGTGATGGCGGCGGCGACGGAAGCGGTGGCGATGGCTCTGGAAGTGGCGGGGGCAGCGGAACGGCTGACGCCGACGGCGACGGTGTCATCGATGACGACGATATGTGCCCCGATACCCCTGCCGGCGAAACTGTGGATGTGATGGGTTGCAGCGACAGCCAGAATGGCGGGGGCGACGGCGGTGGCAACAACGGCGGCGGCTCTGGTGGCGGCGGCGACGGCGGCATGGGCGGTGGTGGCTCCGGCAATGGTGGCACCATCGAGGACGGCTGTATTCCGATGGGCGCTGACCAGTCGACGACCATGAAGATGGATTTGACCTACGCCAACGGCATGAACGAACTCAACTTCCCCTTGACCGAAGGCAAGGTCTGGAGTGAAGCCGCTGAAGGCAGCGGCACGCTGTCCATGCAGGTCCTGATGGGTGGTTGCACCATGCTCGACATCACCTTCACCGACTCGGGAGCGCTTCCTCTCAACTACCGTCACCTTGGCACGCAATCCTTTGACGTGAACGGCAACCAAGTGACCGCCAACGGCATCCAATCCTTTGCAGGACGAGAAGGCAACAACGATTGGGCCACGCCCGACTTCACCATCTTGCCCAGCGTGCCCGATAACGTGGCCAAGTACGGACTGCCGTTTGCAGCATGGGTGAACGTGGTCGGTTTCAACGAATTCAACAGCACCGTGGACATCAGCGCCACGGTGAACGCGCAGAACGCCCCCTTGATGTACGATAACCAGCAGTTGACCATCGACGACCTCGGTGCGGTGGTCGTGGACACGATGAACCTCACAAGTGGTGAATACGAATTGACCATCACCGGCACGCACGACGGACGAGACCGCTCGGTCACTGTCCCGTTCACGGTGGATAACACGCCTGACTTTGAAATTCAGACCATGGACCCGTGGATCGTGCTTCCAGGCGGCGTGCCTTGGGTCGTTCCAACACCCATCTTCATCGAACCAGTGAACGGCTTTGGAGCCGATGTCAGCCTGTCTGTTGTGGTACCTGACGGCGTGACGGCTGAACTTGACTTCGGTCAAGGCAAAGCACCGTTCATGGCCGTCCTGACCCTAACCCTTGCTGACAACTTGACCGAAGGCGATTACACCGTGGTTATTTCCGGCACCGCTGGAGAGACGGTTCGCTCCGACGAAATCACCTTCAGCATCACTTCGCTTCCCGAGTTCTCGCTCGACATCGACAACCGTGAACAACTCATAGAGGAAGGCGAGATGGCCATTTCGGGTGCGATTGATGCCCACAACGGATTGGATTTGAGCATGGGCGGCATGCTCGACATCATCGTTGAGCCGTACAACCAGGCGCTCATTGATAGCGCTGTCATCACTTGGGGCGATATTGACGCCAACGGTGACCTGACCTTCTCGGTGACCTTTGACATCGATGAGGACATTCCGCTTCACGAATACACCATTCAACTCAACGTGGTGTCGTTGGATGGTGGCATTGCCCATTCGGCCTCGGTGGCCTTTGTTACCGAATCGTCCACACTCGATGGAACCGCTGTGGCAGCAGAGGGTGATGTGGTTGTTTCTGGCGACACCTCGCAGCACGACGGTAAAGACACGGCCGTTGAGGACGTGGGTGGCAATGATAGCGATGACAACAATGGCGGAAACGACGAGGGTGGCGAAACCAACGACGACAAAGAAAGCGATTCCCAATCCTCCAACACCATGCTCATCGCAGGCTCGGCCATCGGCGTGTTGGGTGTAGCCATCGGTGTTGGTGTGGTCGTGCTTCGAGGACGAGGCGGTGGCGAAAACAAGGATTTCAGTCAGCAAATGTGGACCGAAGGAGCCGCGCAACCCATGGCCCAACCCGGCATGGGCATGCAAGCAACGCAGCCAATGATGCAGCAACCCGTGGCGCAACAACCCGTCCAACCGGTCATGACCGCTCCCGCTCCTCCCCAAGCAGCTACGGCTCCACCGCCCCCCGCTCAGCCGACCACGGTCGCTGATTACACAGGGCTCCCACCGGGCGGCCAATACGACACCTCAACGGGCCAGACGATTTACGTCCAAACCGACGGTGTTCGCTGGCAGATGATGCCCGATGGCAGTTTCAACCGCCTTGGTTGAGCACATCCTTTGAGGCCATCATCCCCAGAATCGACGGGTACGAGCGTACTCGACTTCGGCTCGGTGAATGGCTTGGAGCAGACCGTCGGTGTCACCGGGT
>CALGEM010000175.1 GCA_937881505.1 uncultured euryarchaeote | reverse complement strand
GTTGCTCCTTCGTCATTGACCTACAGCCCCAACTCGTTTACGCTGACCAAGGGTACGTCAATGACCAGCGTCACGCCAAGCGTCAACGGTGGAACGATCACCTCCTGGTCAGTTTCCCCATCCTTGCCTTCTGGACTTTCTCTCGATTCTTTGACTGGTGCCATCAGCGGTACACCTACAGCGGTCACCTCCTCGGCGACTTACACGGTTACAGCCTCCAACACCGGTGGTAGCACCACTGACGATGTCACTATTGTGGTCAACGATGTGGCACCTTCTTCGCTGACTTACAGTCCGAATTCGTTCACGCTGACCAAGGGTACGGCAATGACGACGGTGACGCCCTCCGCCAGCGGCGGTACCATCACCACATGGTCTGTTTCCCCATCCTTGCCATCTGGACTTTCAATTGATTCTTCAACCGGTGCCATTTCTGGAACACCCTCGGCTGTCACCTCTTCGGCGACCTACACCATCACGGCTAGCAACACCGGTGGCAGCACCACGGCAGATGTTACCATTGAGGTCAACGATGTGGCTCCTTCGGCTCTTACTTACAGTCCAAACACCTTCACGTTGACCAAGGGTACGGCCATGACCACGGTCACCCCAACTGCCAGTGGCGGACCTGTGACTTCCTGGTCAGTTTCACCCTCCCTCCCCTCAGGTCTCTCACTTGACTCGTCGACCGGTGCGATCAGCGGAACGCCCTCAGCTGTCACGTCCTCTGCGACCTACACGGTCACGGCCACCAACACCGGTGGCAGTACGACCGCTGATGTCACCATCGTGGTCAACGATGTTGCCCCCTCGTCCTTGACCTACAGTCCGAACTCGTTCACCTTGACCAAGGGAACGGCCATGACCACAGTCACGCCCACGGCGAGCGGTGGCACCATCACGTCGTGGTCCGTTTCGCCTTCCCTCCCGACTGGGCTTTCACTCGATTCCTCGACCGGCGCCATCAGCGGCACACCGACCGCCATCACCAGCTCAGCCACCTACACGGTGACCGCCACCAACAGCGGTGGCAGCACGACCGCCGATGTCACCATCGTGGTCAATGACGTGGCACCCTCGGCTTTGACCTACAGTCCAAACACGTTTACCTTGACGAAGGACACGGCCATGACGACCGTGACGCCGACCGCTAGCGGTGGGCCTGTAACCTCGTGGTCTGTATCGCCCTCGCTACCTGCAGGCCTATCGTTGAATTCCTCAACGGGTGCCATTTCCGGTACACCTACAGCGGTCACCTCCTCTGCGACTTACACCGTGACGGCAACCAACACCGGTGGCAGCACGACCGCTGATGTCACCATCGTGGTCAACGACGTTGCTCCTTCGTCATTGACCTACAGCCCCAACTCGTTTACGCTGACCAAGGGTA
>CALGEM010000174.1 GCA_937881505.1 uncultured euryarchaeote | reverse complement strand
TTTGTACCCGAAGAAGGGACGATGAGCAGCTTCCTTGGCATCAGGGATGTTATTGAAGCACATGGCTATTTTGTTCTATCTATATGGACAGGGGATCGCACTATTGGAATACGCCAGAGGCTGGTGGCAAGGTGGACAAGGAAAACCTCACACAGGTTGGACGAGCGATGCAGCAGCTGGGCATTGAAATGATCCCTGCTTACTCGCCAGAGGCGCGGGGACGTTCGGAGCGCATGTTTGGGACGCTTCAGAACCGTTTGCCACAAGAGCTGCAATCCCAGGGCATCACAACGATGGACGAGGCCAATCGGTTTTTGAAAGAGGTCTTTCTTCCCGACCACAATTCCAGATTTTCAAAGACGCCCATAGACGAGGCCTCGGCCTTCGTGACATTCGCGGGCGATGTACGAAATACGCTCGAGAGTGTCAGATATTCTGTGTATGAGTAATTTGGTCTATGCTTCCAAACTGAAGGAGCATGAAGACAATGACAACGATTACGAATGAAGTATTAGACGAGCTGCTGAGCGGCGTTACGAACGCGGATGATTTGCTGGGCGAGCAAGGCTTGATGAAAGAACTGAAGGTGCGCCTAATGGAGCGGATGCTTGGCGCTGAGCTGACAGAGCATCTGGGGTATGAACCGGAGGCCCAACCATCCGATTATCAAAGCAACCGGCGTAACGGGACGACGCGCAAGACGTTGAAGGGGAATGACGGAGCGCTTCCGATTGATGTGCCGCGCGACAGGGATGGCAGCTTTGAACCGGAACTGATCAAGAAGGGTCAGACCCGGATCGACGGAATGGACGACAAGATCATCGGGCTTTATGCTGCGGGATTATCGACGCGCGACATCCGAGCTCATCTCGAGGAAGTCTACGGGCTGAAGGTATCGGCTGATTTGATCAGTCGGGTCACAGACGCGGTTCTAGAAGAAGTATCAGATTGGCAGAACCGGGCTTTGGAACCGATGTATCCGATTGTTTTTCTGGATGCCCTGCGGGTCAAAATCCGCGATGCGGAAAGCCGTCAGGTCAAGAACAAGGCTGTATACGTGGCTCTGGGGGTTACCCCGGAAGGTGAACGCGAGGTTTTGGGGCTATGGATCGCCAATAACGAAGGGGCCAAATTCTGGCTGTCTGTGATGAATAATTTGCGCAATCGTGGGCTGGAGGATATCCTGATTGCCGTCGTGGACGGCCTCAAAGGCTTCCCCGAAGCGATCAACGCAGCTTATCCCGATACCACGGTCCAAACTTGCATCGTTCACCTCGTGCGCCAGTCCCTAAACTTCTGCGTATGGAAAGACCGCAAGGTCGTGGCCTTTGGCCTGAGAAAGGTCTTCAATCACGTCCACCGAATCAGGGAAGGTGTCGGCCTCAATATGAGGATCGTAGACGCTGACCTGAATCCCTCGTTGCTGCAGAGCCTCTGCCAGTGGTTCTGCAGGCGTTTCGCGAGGGTCACCGACCTCGGCTTTGTAGGACCAGCCGAGGAAAAGCACCTTGGTGGACTCGGCGGAAAGCCCAGCCTTCCACAGGATGTCGACGAGTACCTGAGCTACGTGGTTGGGCATGGAACGGTTGACTGCACGGGCTGCGGTGATGAGGCCGGCAGGAACACCAACGTCGCTGGCTCGCTGAATCATGTAATACGGGTCAACGGGGATGCAGTGGCCGCCAACACCGACACCTGGGGTGTAGCGATGGAAGTTCCACTTCGTTGCAGCAGCCGAAAGCACGTCTTCGACGTCCACGTCCATGGCGGGGAAAATACGAGCGAGTTCGTTGACCAAGGCGATGTTGATGTCGCGCTGAACATTTTCAATGACCTTCGCAGCCTCTGCCACCTCGATTTTGCCGACATAGCGAACATCTTCACTGGTGAGTTGGCTGTAAAGTTGGACCAAAGCCTCACCCACATCGGGGTTTGTACAGCCTATTACGCGGGCCACGGAACGGACGCCATGGGCAGCATCGCCGGGGTTGAAGCGTTCGGGGCAGTAGGCAATTTCCACGTCGTTGCCAATCGTCATGCCCAAGTTCTCAATAAGCGGCATCCATGTCTGAGCCGTCACGCCTGGATAGACGGTGGACTCCAGCACCACGATGGTGTTGGAGCCTTTTGGAATCGCTTCGAAGACGGCGCGACCGGCTGCCTCAACATAGGACAGATCGGGTTTGAGGTCGTGCGTGACGGGTGTCGGAACGGTCACGAGCACGATGTCACAATGCGGGACGGCTTCTGCTGTTGAAGTTGTGATGTGCCAGCGTTCTGTACCGGGCTGAGGGACAATGTCGTCCACATCTGGGTCGCCCGTTGGGTTTTCTCCGGCTTTGACCATGTCGACGGTACGCTGCGAAACGTCAACGCCCCACACGGTAAACCCAGCATCATGGAAGCCAATGGCTGTGGGCAAGCCAACATAGCCGAGCCCGATGATACCAACGGTTAGGTCGGCGTTTGACGCCAGCGAAGCAAAGCGTTGAGTCCAACTCATATAACTGCCGAATCAGTCCAAGTTATCAACTCACGCGCTGGTTTTTCCCTGTAGCATCCAAATCACTTTGCGAATCCCACATCACAGTAAAAATAATCCGTTTCAATCATATAGGGTCGTCACGAGCCCGTGATAATGGAGGGGAACGGAGACGCTGCCCCGGTTCTTCGTCGCATCGGCGTCAAATCAAATCCTCTCTTGGCTCCTCTTCACACCTTGACCGAGGT
>CALGEM010000173.1 GCA_937881505.1 uncultured euryarchaeote | reverse complement strand
AACCGATTTCGCTGGCAAAGGTATCGCTTGCCGCCACAGCCACCGCTGCTCCGAAGACCCAAACGACGGTGGTCCAATCATCGGAAAGATAGGCGTAGATGCAAATCAGCCCGGGAATGGCACCGTTGGCGACCACGTTGGTCCAGCCTCGGTGGCCATCGCTTGACTCACTGAGGCCGAGGGCTTTCTTTTCCTCAAAGCGCCATTTCGTGGCTTTGTGTGAACTGAGTAAGAACCCTAGGAGAATCAGCAACCATGTCCAGTGGCCCAAACCTCCGACGATGAGGCCCAAGCCGGCCGCCACTTTCGACCCCATGGAGTCCAACATCTTGGCACGCGATGACATCACCAAGAGGAACACGACGAGGCCGGCCGTTACGACCAGATTTCCCGTGTTGGGTCCGCTGGAAAAGATGTCCATGGTCGACCACCTGCAGGGGGAGCAGCAAAACTGTCCACTGTCCTCCAGCGGTGGTTGGTTTTTGAAGACATGACCCGATATTGGTGCATATCATCGTGGTTTTGGACCTAAAACGATGGTGGGGAGCCATCTGAGGATGCAAACCCAGAGGCCGACGACCATCACGAAAAGCCAGGCCAATTGGAGCAGAACGGCAAGCAGTGTTTCACTGTCGGCCAACAACATGCCCACGCCCCATGAAGAGCCGTTCCACAGTGCGTGGCCAAGGATGGCAAGCAACAGTCCGTTTGCAATGGTTTGAGGCATCGGCCATGCATGCTCTCGGTGTTTGGTCAGGAGTCTGGCTAAGCGCTCGGAGGGGAGTGTGTTCCACGTCGTCGTTGGCACCGCTCGGCCCTGCTTATCGTACAAGACCCAATTCGCGTCGGCATCCTCTGAGAGGTACGAGGTGCCCGATAGTGAGGGAAGACGGTTCCCTCTGGCCAGCCAACAACCGATAGCGTATCCACTGAGACCGGTCCACATCGCATGGCCGGGTACCGAAGACAAGCCGCGAAGGGTGGCGGTAAAGAAGTAAGCAATGCTGCTGTAATCGCTGAGCAACGCCATGAAGATATAGCTCGCATTCTCCAACAAAGCAAAGCCAAAACCGACGGTTGAACCAACATAGAAACCGTGCTTGGGCGAGACGATCAGGTGGCTAAGGGCGAGCACGGCCAACATTTTCGAGATTTCTTCCCCGATGGGAGCCGACATGAACAGAATCAATCCTTCCCCAAGGGTTCCCGTTGCCGCCGCATCAAGGCCGACCAGGGAGACAAGGATTGGCGATATCACCGAATTGATGACGATGGCAGGAATTGTTGACAACATCCCGGCAGCCAAAATCCACTCTGCATCCCGCCGAGAGATGTGAATGCCCATGTGCCGGCTGGTGATGGACCACCATGCAAAAACGGGGGTTGAGAAACCTATGAGCCATGCTGGAAGCACGATAGCGACGGCGAGAAGCAGCGTCAGGGCGTTGGCGCCGAGGATGGTCAATGGAAGCAAACACAGGGTGGAGATGCCAACGCCGCACACGAAGAGCATCCAGAGGTGTTTGGGTCTCGGCATTTCCAGCGGCGCTGTTGAACGGAAGAGGTGGTGTTGGACCACGGTTGGTCCAGGTGATTTGACCACCGCCCCACCGGCCAGCGCATGGAGTTGGCTCCCCTCTTGGGAGGGGTAGGCTTGGATGGTGTGTGTCAATCTTGGTCGTCGAAGGTAGAAGAAAAGCATCAGAAAAGGAGCGAGGCAAACACCACCAAGGAAGGTGAACAGCGGGTCAAAAGGCCCGATGGTGCCGTTCATGTCGCCGTCGATGTAGCCCGCCACGATGAGCACGGCGATTTGCGAAATGAAGAAGCAGACGATAACCAGTCCGAGCATCGAGCGAACGGTGTGCCACGGCGTTGATGCCTTCCAAACGGTGAGTTGGTCCGGGACGGGTGTCAAGGGCACCTGCTGAAGTTGCTGAGGTTGGAGCAACGGCTGCATCGTGGTCACCTGAGAGCGGTACCTGCTCAGTTCGCCCATCAATCGTCACTGAATTACAGCATTCGGCAGAGGCCTTCATCATTGCAGGTAAGGTGGGCTAGCATGTCCTCCTTCATCAACGGTTTGAGAAAAAACGGTCGTTCAAATACAACTGGACCTCCTTCCTGCCCATGTCGTGGCTGGCCTCCGCCTTTGCTCCGAGGAAAGACCACAAAGGGATGTCCACGCCCAGCTATGCCGCACGTTGGTGGCTTCTCCTCTGCACCGCCATGTGTGCACTGTGGTCGTGGCAAGCCACGGATGGGTTCCTCGTCATGGCCGCTGCGCTGACGGTGATGATCGCCACGCCAGCCTTGAGTTTTGGATGGTACCTCATCGGCTTGATTTCGGCACGTTTCGAACCGTTGTACATTCTCGACAAAGCAGAGAAAGCCCACAAAGCCAGAATGGAGCGAAAAGCCACCAATAAATCCGTTTGAATAAGCGGGAATGGGGTTTTCTGGACGCTGGCAAATCCCGTTGCGTGAGCCAGTCAGTCGGCGTTGAAACCGAAAGATGACGGGAAAATGTATTTACGAACTATTTGCTTAACTAAAGTATGAAGAGAAATCTCAGCGGATCACTCTTGGTTGTCTTGATGTTCATTCTGCAATCTTGGGCCCTTTCTCTCCAAGCCCCCGACGAAGTCTTGACTGACGCTCCGGAGGCCATGGAAGTGATTCCAGCGACCAGCGCTCTCAATGCCCCTGGTTTCCATCAAGGATCAATCTTCTCAGAGGCCACGTTGGCAGCCGGTGGCCATCACACCTGCGCCATTTTGGACAACATGTCCATTTCATGCTGGGGCGACGACAGTGAAGGGCAATTAGGGAACGGATTAGAATCATCCATCCAATATGTTCCTGATTCCGTTCTATGGGGCGTCAATCAATCAATTGGACTTACTCCGTTGAGTATCTCTGCTGGATTCGCCCATACATGTGTTTTAGCTTTCGCCTACTACGGGAGCGGTGTGAGTTGTTGGGGTGACAATTCTCAGCAACAAGTTTCACCATCATGGTCAAGTAGCAACTTGGAAGAACCCTCTGGCTTCGTGTTTTTCTCCTACAACGGTGTCGACCCGGTGGCTTTGGATTCGGGTGGCGACCACTCATGCGTGATTTTGAGTAATGGAAATATCTCATGTTGGGGTGCCAACAACAGAGGGCAAATTGGCGCATCGCCCACACAATACCCTTCACAGAACCCCCAATACAACTACTTCATCGACATGAGTTCGTTCGGCCATGTCAAAGCCTTGGGCCTTGGCGGAGATCACTCATGTGCTCTTGTTGTGAACGGCTCAGTGGCTTGTTGGGGCAACAATTCGGTTGGTCAACTCGGTAGAGGCTATACCAATGCTTACGATGACACCCCTTGGTATGTGCAACCCTTTGGTCAGAACCGAAAGGCTGTCGCCATTGCTGCAGGCGGCAACACGACATGCGCTTTGCTCGACGATGGGGCAGTCTCATGCTGGGGTGCAGGCGATTATGGGCAACTGGGTAACAACAACACAGCCAGCGCAAACACCCCTCAGGAAGTGTCGTCGTTCCCAGGTGATCAAGACGCTGTTAGCGTTGCTGTGGGTTGGCGCCACGGTTGTGTTTTGCTTTCCGACCAAAACATGTCGTGTTGGGGAAATAACATCGTCGGCCAACTCGGGAATAACAACACCACCAATTCGACCACGCCTGTGCTTGTTCAACCATTGAACGGAACGGCCAAACCGGTTGCCTTGACCCTCAATAACGTTCACACTTGTGCATTGTTGGACGACGGAAATGCTGCATGTTGGGGTTATGGATATCGTGGCGCTCTCGGTATAGGCTTACCTGAATCTTCAGCCCCCGTTGCTGTTGATGTTGTCTCGTCTCCGATACGCGATATTGATGCTGGTGGTTGGCACACCTGTTCCGTCCTCAACAATGGTTCAGTCGTTTGCTGGGGGGATAATTCATTTCTGCAGGTTGGCTCATCAAGCGTTTCTCCCGCAAATGTAAGCGGGACCTTCATTCAAGGGTACGGTGCAAGCCACCCAGCATCTGTGGTTAGGACAGGTCCCTATCACTCGTGTGCAATAGATACATCTGGAGACATCCAATGTTGGGGAGATGGTCGTTATGGGCAGTTGGGCAACGGAAGTAATTCAGCCTCTCTTCTTCCTGTAAACGTCTCGCTACCAACAGGGGCGAAGGCCGTTGATGTCGCTTTGGGCATTTACCATACATGTGCGCTCTTGACCAACGGAAGCGTGATGTGTTGGGGAGATGGAACATACGGGCAGTTGGGTGCAGGTTGGGCGACCACATCCAGCAACACACCTGTTTACACATCTGCACTTGGTTCTTCAGCACGCACCGGCGTCGCCATTGATGCAGGGATAGGGCACACCTGTGTGCACCTGGACGATAGCAGCGTGGTTTGTTGGGGCTACAATGGATGGGGCGGTGTTGGTTCGGGTTCTTTCACTGATATGTTTGTGCCAACATTCGTGACCTCTTTAGGCAGTGGTTCAAGCACAACTGCAACTTCCATCTCTACCGGTTATGGCCACACGTGCGCCATAACAAACAACGGTCTGTTGTGTTGGGGGAAGGCCGATGCAGGCCAACTTGGCGACGGACAAACGCAGTACAATCGAGCCACACCCCAAACGGTAGGTTCCTTTGGTACCGGTATTTCGGCCGTTAACATCACGGCGGGTTGGCAACACACATGTGCTTTGCTCTCGAACGGCAACCTTTCCTGTTGGGGTGGTGAAGAATTCGGAGCATTGGGTCCAACAACGTTGTCCAGTACCTCAACTCCTGGTCCACAATTCAATCTCTCGACCAACGGTAGTATCGTCAAACTCACCAGCACCAACGCTCACACATGTGCGCTCACGAGCACCAACGAGTCGTGGTGTTGGGGCCTGAACAATGCAGGTCAATTGGGTGATGGTACCACCTTAGACCGAATGGTTCCAGCATTGGTTTCTGGATTCCCAGGCAATCTTGACATTGCGTTGCCCGAACGGGATTGGGATGGAAACGGCGTGTTGAACGAGCAGCAAGCGCTGCTCGATTCGAACGACAGTGATGGCGACGGGTGGGACGATGATGACGACGATTTCAACACCACGTTGTACCGTTCAGTTTCTTGCCTCCCTGGAACATATGGAGCCTATGGGTGCGTGGACGCTCATCCTGGGACCTATGCTCAATTTGCTGGCCTTCTGTTCCCAATGCAAGCGATGAGAGGTCACTTTGTCTCTGGATTTGGAGCCACCAACCAGACGCCGTGCGGTCTTGGAACCTATCAACCAATCGAGGGGCAAACAGCGTGCATTCAAGCCGACCCTGGTTATTTCGTATCCTTCACAGGTGCCTATTACCAGTATGACTGCGGTTACGGAACATACCAACCAAAAGCGGGTCAATCCTCGTGCCTTAATGCGGACCCGGGGTACTTCGTTACGGGCTACGGTCAGACTTTCCAGACACCCTGCAATTATGGGACCTACCAGGCGAACAGCGGTCGTTCGTATTGCGATGATGCACCTCCTGGCTACTATGTGGACAGGATGGGAGCCAACGCTTCCACGCCTTGTCCTGCGGGCACCTACGGCACCTCGTGGGGTGCGACCACCGTCGCAATGTGCAGTTTGGCCTTCCCCGGCTCCTATGTTGACACACCGGGCTCCTCAAGCGTCACCTATTGTCCTCGAGGCACCTACAACCCGCTAACCGGTGCCAATTCGTCATCATGGTGTCTTGATGCAGACCCAGGTCATTACGTTGACCAGCAGGGTCAATCCGGTCAAGAAATGTGTCCCCCAGGGACCTATAATCCCAGCACAGGCTCAACATCAGATAGCGATTGTCTGATCACCTCGCCCGGCCATTATTCACCCGCCGCAGGTCAAGCCAACCAAACGCCTTGTCCTGAAGGAACCTATCAGCCCAACACCAATTCGACAGCATGTGTTGATGCAGGCGAAGGATGGTACGCCAACGGAACCGGTAACACGGCTGCCACGCCTTGTCCTAGCGGAACATACAATCCCAACCCAACATCATCATCGGCTGCGGATTGCATCGTGGTTGAACCCGGTTACTATGCGCCGATGGTTGGCAACAGCGAACCCGTTCCATGTTCAACAGGGACCTATCAACCGTTGGCGGGCCAAGCCAGTTGCCTTGAAGCGGACCCCGGTTATTTCGTACAAAGTTACGGTCAAACGAACCAGACCGCGTGCGAGCCCGGCACATACCAGAACCTACCCGGCCAAAGCCGATGCTTTGATGCGGACCCCGGTTTCTACGTGAACACCACGGCAGCAAGCAATCAAACGGCCTGTGATCCGGGCAGTTATCAGTCAGCCTCGGCCTCAACGTTCTGTATTTTGACCTCGCCCGGACACTACACCGATGCACCCGGAGCAAATTATCAGAAAGCCTGTCCTGCAGGAAGTTACCAGCCCTTGGGAGGTATGGCGTCCTGTGAACTTGCAGACCCTGGACACTTTGTTGAGGGCGAGGGCAAACTCAGCCAGCGAGCATGCCAACCTGGTACGTACAATCCTGACGAAGGGGGCGACCGTGAGGAGTCGTGTTTGCAGGCAGAAATCGGACATTATGTCCCTGAACGAGCATCCGCACAACAATTTCCCTGTGCGCTGGGAACCTACCAGCGAGACGAGGGCATGGTCGCATGCGATGATGCTTCGGTTGGACATTTCGTGAATTCCACCGGTTCGTATCGACAAGAAGCCTGCCCACTCGGCTTCTACCAGCCAGCCATGGGCATGCCAACGTGCATTGAAGCCGATTTGGGGCACTTCGTTGATTCAACCGGTTCCCGTGTTCAATACGAATGCCCGTTCGGCACCTATCAGCCAGAAGCAGGCCAATCGCACTGCCTCCTCGCCCCGCCGGGCTCCTACGTTGATTCATCTCAGGGAACAGCCCAATCCACCACCATGCTGTGTCCACTTGGTGCTTACAACCCGAACGAAGGAGGTGCGAAAGTGGAGGATTGTATTCTCGCATCAAAGGGCCATTATGTCGACGACCTCGGCCAACTCGAGCAACAAGCTTGCACCTTTGGGAGCTATCAGCCACTGGAAGGGGCGGCTTCATGCCTTCTCGCCGACCAAGGGTATTACGTCCCCTTCATGACCTCCATCACCCAAATCATGTGTCCAGAAGGAACCTCGACGTTGGAGAGAGGGGCCGAAGATGAAACATTCTGTTTGGCAGACTTTGATGGAGATGGCCTGCCTGATGTGGGCGATACCGATGACGATGGTGATGGTGTGCCCGACCAGATTGACGCCTTCCCCTACGATCCAAAAGAGCAAATCGATTCAGACGGCGACGGCATCGGTGATGTGCAGGAAGCAGAAAATCAACGCCAGATGTTGAGGATGGTCGTTGTGTTCTTGCTGTTGCTCATTGGAGTTGCGGGCGCCGTGGTACTCCGTCGCCGTCAACAAGCACCCGAACTTCCTGAAATTGAAGCACCGGCTAAACCGCTGCCTTCGCTTGATGAACTGTGGGCCAACGGACCAGAATTGCCCTTCCCGCGACTTCCAGTTCCGAATGCGGAACTTGAAACGCCGAAACTGAATCCAAGTGAGACGCGATACCCTCTCGAGTCGTGGACCGAGAATGGCTATGAGTGGCGTCGACTCAGCGATGGAACGCTTGAGTGGAACAACAACGGTGTATGGGAAGTGTATGGAGACAACGGCCAGCAAGCAACTGCTGGTGCATCGGAAGTTGCCCTAGAAGCTGAAGCTGAGCTTGAGTCAGACGCTCTCCCTGCGGTTGAGGAAGAAGCCCTTGTTGAGACATTGAGCGAAGACTTGAGTGAAGAATTGAGCGAAGAGGCTGAAACCACTGCTCCCGAACACGAAGGAGATGGTGCAACCCTCGAAGAGGGTGAAGCATCGTCCTCAGAAGCCGATTCGTGAGAGTGAATCACTCAAGGAAACCGTAGGTCCAATCGTGCGGTGGTGCAAAGGTCTCCTTGATGGAGCGTGGGCTGACCCAGCGGAGTAGGTTCAGTGGGCTGCCAGCCTTATCGTTGGTTCCACTGCCACGAGCACCACCAAAGGGCTGTTGTCCGACCACGGCGCCCGTTGGTTTGTCGTTGATGTAGAAGTTTCCAGCGCTGTAGCGAAGCGCAGCGACGGCCGTCTCAATGTGGCGTCGGTCGGTGGCGAAGATGGAGCCCGTAAGCGCATACTCCGAGGTTGAATCACAGAGGGCCAAGGTGGCTTCGAAATCGTCGTCCTCATAGACGTGAACTGAAAGCACCGGGCCAAAGATTTCCTCGGCCATGGTCTCGCTCTTTGGGTCGTTGCACACGATGGTGGTGGGCTGAATGAAGTAGCCCGTGCTGTCGTCGTAGGTGCCACCGGTGATGATCTCACAATCGGGGTTCGCAGCTGCACGGTCGATGTAGCCGGTGATGCTGTCGAAGGCTTTCTTGTCAATAACTGCGCCCAGGAAGTTGCTGAAATCGCTGACATCACCCACGGTGATTTTGTTGACCTCGGCGACGTAATCGTCTTTGATGGCGTCCCAAACTGAGCGAGGCACATAAACTCGGCTGGCAGCGCTGCACTTCTGCCCTTGGAACTCGAATCCACCACGCAGCATGGCGACCAGCAAGGCTTGGCGGTCGCAATCGGGGTGAGCGACGATGAAGTCCTTTCCACCCGTTTCACCGACGATGCGTGGATAGGACTTGAGGTTCTCGAGATTGTTGGCGACATCTCGCCACATTTGGCGGAAGACGCGGGTGGAGCCGGTAAAGTGAATACCTGCTAACTCGCGGTGCGCCAAGCAAATATCGCCGACAACAGCGGCTCGGCCTGGGATGAAGTTGATGACGCCAGCGGGCAGGCCAGCGTCCATCATGAGGCGCATCAAGCGGTAGTTGGAAACGTAGGAATTTCGAGAGGGTTTCCACACACCGACGTTGCCCATGATGGCGGCGCACGACGGCAGGTTGGCGGCAATACTTGAGAAATTGAACGGCGTGACCGAGAACACAAAGCCTTCGAGGGGCCTCACCTCGCTGGAGTTCCACATGGATGAGGGCGAGATGGGCGGTTGTAGGTCTTCGTAGATTTGACGAGCATAGTCGGAGTTGAATCGCCAGAAATCAATGAGTTCGCAGGCCGAATCAATCTCGGCCTGATGGCATGTCTTCGACTGGTTCAGCATCGTTGAGGCGTTGATTTCGGCTCGGCGTGGGCCTTTGAGCATCTCACTGGCCTTGAGGAAGATAGCGGCACGTGCCTGCCACTCCATGGTGGACCACATCTCGTGAGCACCAAGTGCAGCATCGATGGCGGCGTTGACTTCCTTCTCGCCGGCCATGTGGACCCGAGCGATGACATGGCCGTGGTTGTGAGGCATGACCTGTTCAACCACATCGCCGGTGAACACTTCCTCCCCGTTGATGATGCAAGGAATTTCCAAGACTTCGGCGGACTGACGCTTGAGTTCGGCCTCGAGGTCAGCACGTTCCTTACTGCCCGGCAGGTAGCCGAGGACGGGTTCGTTGACTGGGGTCGGTGGTTTGGGGATGCTGTTCACCATGATTCGCCGTCAACATCGGCAACTCTTGAACCTCACCCATCCCGTTGATGAGGAAGTTTTTGGGTGCAATCAACTTGTTTTGGGTTTGCATTGAAGGGGGTTTGAAGTAGGAGATAGGGGTGGAAGTTCCATGGGTTTCATCCAAGAATGGTTTGGCTTCAACGGTTGGAACGAGCTCTCAACAAAAGGCAGCATCTTCGCAACCATCGCTTACAGGGTGTTCTTCGTTTTCGGACTCGCTGCCGCAATCATCGTCTATTCGTATGCATCCGGCGGTGAAGACCCATCCTTGTTTTGGATTGCTGTTGTTGGATGTGTGTGGTTTCTCATCTTCCAGTTCATGGTGAATTTGATTTTCGTCAACGGTTCCCGTTAGAAGGAAGACCAAAACCGCCATCGGGCGAAGCAGCCCTGGTCAGCGGTAAAGGTGGGCGTGCTTGGCACGAACCTTCGCAATTTTCGGTCCCACGACGGCCGCGCAGTAGCCCTGATACGGATTTCGAGCATAGTAGTCGTGGTGCTTCTTCTCAGCAATCAGGAAGTGGAGTGGCTCCTCAATGGTGGTGACAATGGGGTCGTCGTACACGTTGCCCATGTCGGCGATCATGGCCTCCGCTGTGGCCCGTTGTTCCTCTGAGAGCGGCATGATGCATGACCTGTATTGCGTCCCGATATCGTTGCCCTGCCGGTTGAGTTGGGTGGGGTCGTGGACCGTGAAGAAGACCTCGAGGAGCGTTTCGTAGGTGATGATGCTTGGGTCGAACTGAACTTCCACCACCTCGGCGTGACCGGTGGTGCCGCTGCAGACCGCTTGGTAAGTGGGATGAGGGTCGTGGCCGCCGGCGTAGGCGGGGAGCGCAGACTCAACGCCGTGAATTTGTTTGTAGGCGCCTTCAACGCACCAGAAGCAGCCGCCGCCGACGATCATGCGTTCCATGCCAAAAGGAAGGCGGCATTGCTTTTGAAGGTTTGACTCAGACTTTGAGCCTCCGTTATGAGTCATTCAAAACCACCATAAGCGTCCCTGCATCCATGTCATCCATGGGTCGCGACGCCATCTGGTTGGTCTTGGTGATGATTCTCGGTGCCAGCCTTCTGGTGACGATGCTGCCCGAAGACGAGCCTGTTTCGGTGAACGAGGACGACACCGTGGACGACACCGAGGAAGAAACCGTCGAAGAAAGCACGTGTTTGGTGGGCACACAAAAAGTGCTCAATGCCTCAGCGGCGAACGGTTTTGATTGTGTGCCACTGGACCCGCATTCCATGTTTCACACGCACCCCGCTCCCGTATTAACGGTCAGCAACGTGATTGACGACGGTTCCACCATTGCTATCCTTGGTGATGTCGATCACCTCCATCCCGATGAGATCACCGTCACATTGAGTATAGAGGAGGATGTTTCCATCTCCACGCAACCCAATACGGACGGTGCTTGGTCGCTAACGATCCAAAGCAGTGCTGAGCAGATCTACCTCAACATCACGGCCACCCACGACGACGAAGAGACGACATCAAACACCACATTCATCGAAATCAACCGAACAACCTCTGAGGATGAAGCCGACGAAAATGACAGCGGGACCGATGACGGAACCGACAACACCAACGGAAACGAAACGGGCAATAACACCAACAACGAAACGGAGAATAACACCGGAAACAACACCGGAAACAACACAGGAAACCAAACCGACAACGGCACCGACGACCCACCGGGCCCAACCCAACCGACCTACGACTCTTCCGACATGGGTCAATTTTGGCTTGATGTGTTCCGTTGTCAAGCGGGTCAGAACATCACACAGGTTGATGACTTAACGACCGCAGCGGTGGAAACGCACGAATGCTCGGTGAGCATCACGATGAATGAAACGCACATCACCATCACAACCAATGGTTTACCCGATCACGATTTTGAATCGACATTGGCGTGCTCCCAAGGCAACGATTGCACCCGTGCGCAAAATTACGAATGGACCATCCCACGTTCGCCGGCCAACGACACGACGGGAGGTCATGACGCCACGAACTGCCCTGAAGCCAACGGCGATTACGAATGTGCCCCAGCACGTGGGGAGGTTGCTATCGCCATCAACGGCGTGCCGTTTTACGGTCCTGAGGACGGTCCAGGAGGCGATGCCGTGGCGAGTCAGCATGATGCCTACGAGGAGGACCGTCAACCCATCGTCCTCGGCGTGTGTCATGCTCACAACGGCCAAGGAGGAACATTCCACTACCACGCTGACGCCAATTGCCTTCATTGGCATCCTGAAGAGGGTGAAACCATGCTCGATTACGACACCAGCACACCAGCTGCGGTGGCGCAAAACACCGCCAATGGCTCCCATTCAGCGGTTATTGGTGTCGGCATGGACGGCTACCCCATCTACGGCCTGTGGGGCTTTGATGACCAAATGAATGTCGTTGAGATGAAGAGTTCCTACAAACTCAAAGAAGGCGAGACGGGCTACAACGGCATTGACGACTATGTCTACGAGCCAGGACTTGGCCACCTTGATGTGTGTAACGGCCACTTTGGGCCAACACCTGAATTCCCCGATGGCATCTACCACTACCATTCCACCATGATGAACGGCGAAGGCGACATGGGCTTCCCGTACTTCCTACTGTGCTACCACGGTGAGACCTTCCTCGACGAAGGTGGTGGGGGCGGTGTGGACTGTTCAGGTTTCGGTGAAACATGGGGTCCGGGCATCGCTCCTCCTCCCCCTGGTTGTGAAGGCGGCGGAGGCGGTGGCGGCGGCCAAGGCGGACAACTCTCCGAAGTCTCGCTTGTCTCTGCCCCCGTGTTCTCGCCGGTGGCCATGATGTGGATGCTGGTTTTGGGCTTGCTTTTCCTCAGACAGCGGCGCGTTTAATTCTATAGAATGGTGGACGTGCCGAGATTTGAACTCGGGGCCTCTACCATGCCAAGGTAGCGATCTTCCAACTGATCTACACGCCCATTGTGTATACAAGTCCTGCCAAATGCACTCCCATGATAAGCATTTTCAATCATCATACAGTTGATGAACAACCAATCATCCCCAGTACCATGGGCGACTCAGGTATGCTTGGTGATACGCCAATTCCTGATGATGGCCCTCATATTCCTGATGGAGCAATAGAAGAATCGCTTGCTGTATTATCTGGCGTTACTGATGCAGTATTTATGCCATGGATTGAAGATAGAATCAATGTCATTTGGCTTGAGGCAAATGATGACCGATTGGGTATGACGAGATTTGAGGAAGGCTCTGCAGAGCTAAATCGAAGACGCCGATTAAGACTAGATCCGGGTAAAGTAACTATTGGCTTACATCCGGCACTGCTCGAAGATGAAAACCTATACAAGCATACCTTTGTCCATGAATTTCTGCATGCTGCTGGCCTCACCCTTCACACCCCTTTGCACGATGAGTTGACCAATAAAGTCGCGCCATCTCCAAAGATGTCGGAATCACCTTTGCTTCAAAGACTGAGGGATTCTGTATTAGGGGATCTCAAAGTAAAATCATGGTCCTGCAAACACTGCGGCTACACGTGGGATAGAAAGACGGTTAGGAAGCCATCTCGTTGTCACAAATGTGCTCGTCCACTTTGATATCTCATACTCAAAGTTCATGAAAGAGATACTTTTCGGCTGGGTTGGACGTATAGTGTAGTTGGATATCACTCTGGCCTTCTAAGCCGGCGACCCGGG
>CALGEM010000172.1 GCA_937881505.1 uncultured euryarchaeote | reverse complement strand
CTACACCTTGCTGGCCAAGGAATTGTCGGTACGCTCCAACCATCTGGACACCACCCATCTCCACCTGATGCCGCCCTTCACGTGGTTTTGGCCGGAGCGAGGCATTGACCCCGAACGCTTGAACCTGCTTCACAATGTTGAACTCATTGCCCCGGGCTCATGGACGCCAGCCACACAATTGACGCTGGTCAACCAATCCAGGGTCGAGGAGAACGGACAATGGTCGTTCACGGCATTGGGCAGGGATTTCCTCTTGGACAGCATCATGGAGGTCAACCCAAACAAGGCCATCACTCACGACATCGATGGGAGAATGCACCACTTCAAGTGGTGGGACAGCGGTGGGCATCAACCGAACGCCGACCGCCTCCAAGCCTTCATTGACGACATGGAAAAAATCGCTAGAGAACACCACGCCCTGTTCGGCGTGCCGGATTGGCCGGATTACACCACGGTCCTGCACCTAACGGACACCGGGCGAGGAGGCTTGGAGCACATGAATTCACAAACGTCCATGATGCCCAGAAACTGTCTCTTCCCCGACCATGATGACGAATACCGAGACCTTGTCAGCCTGTTTTCACACGAATACTTGCATCAGTGGAACGTCAAACGCCTTCGCCCGAAGTGTTTCCTCGACTACGACCTCCAAAGCGAAGTCCACACCGACCTGCTGTGGTGGTTTGAAGGGGGGACTTCGTGGTTGGGCGACATGATCTGTGTGCGCAGTGGGGCATGGTCAGAAAAGGATTGGCGACTGGATTTCGAACGGAAGATGAAGCGTCATACCACCAGCAACGGCATGCACCGTGAATCCTTGGCTGAATCAAGCCATGATGCGTGGATACACCTCTATAGAAGCGGACCCTACACAAGAGAGAGTCAAATTTCATACTACCTTGAGGGTGAATTGGCCATGATGTGCCTCGACGTTGAATTGCGTCGTCGAAACAACAACACCTTCGGTGCCTGCGATTTGATGGCCGAACTCGTGCGCCGTTTCTCCATCGAATCTGAAGAAACAGACGACCCTGGTGTGGACTACAACGACATCCGCACCACCCTCAAAGCATGCCCCGGCGGGGGTTCAATGGGGCCCTTCCTTGACCGCCTCGTACGCCAACGCGCCCTACCGAATGTGCAACGCGCCCTGTCATCCTTCCGCCTCAAATTGGTCCCTCATGCCAACGACAAAGAAGGCAAGGCTTGGCTGGGTGTTAACCTACGCGAAACGGCTGGCAGGGTGCTCATCAGCAGTTATCACGCCGGTTCGCCACTGCGAGAACGCACGCAAGTTAGCGACGAACTGGTCGCCGTGGACGGTGTCCGAATCAAGTCTTCAGCGCACCTCAAGAAACTCATCGCTGGTCGGACCGGCGATGAGGTGAGCCTCGGAATCGTCCACGAAGGCATCGTGTCAACCGTGTCGGTTACGCTTCCTCCGTCCCCACAACACGGCGTGACACTCAGCGGCAAAGGCAATGCACGTTGGAAGGAATGGATCACGACGCGTCAGACGAACTGAGGTCCGAAAACGTCTCCAGCGTGGCCAGCGGAACAAAAATCGGCGGCGAGTGATCAGAAAGCGTGTGTCGACTGGTTTTGGGGGGAAAACACTCCCCAGATAGCGCCATTTCAATCACCTCGGCCTTCGTCAAGGCATCTCGGCCGCACCCCGGCCATACATCCAACGTGATGTTTTCGTCGTTGAGGTAATCCACACAGAGTGCAGGCACCTGTTTGAGTTGAAGCTCTTTTGCGATTGAATAACGATGATGACCATCGAGAATGGTTCCCGTTTGCTTGTCGACCAGCAGGGGCTTGGTGTAGCCGCCCCACCGCTTGGTCATCTCAAGCAATTTATCGCGGTTCTTTTCCTTGATTTCCTCGTGAGGCTTTAGCCATGCCACAGGAACGAGCATGACATCGTCTTCGTTCCACGACATTGGCCCCGGGAGGGGACCTCGTCACATAATGCTTTTTCACAGTCAGCCGAACAGAAGGAGAAGAGGGGAGGCATGGTGGAGGGTCCGACACTGACAAAAGGCCTTCCAGCCGATGTGGAAGGCGAACCTTGTCCACCCCAATTGGTTCGCTGGCTCGCAACCCTCAACAACGACCTTCTGTCCATCCTTGAAACGATCGCAGAGGAAGGTGAAGGCGTCTGGCTGGTGGGAGGTTGTGTGCGTGACGCATGGTTGGGTACCCCATCAACCGATGTCGACCTTTGCACGACCTGTACGCCCGACCGGTTACTGACCCTTTTTGGCGACCGCGCCATCCCGACAGGCGTGGATTTTGGCACGGTCACGGTCAAAGGAAACGATGGCCATTTTGAGATCACCACGTTGCGGACAGAATCGCTCTACAGGGACGGGCGAAGACCTGAACAAGTGAACTGGGGCACCTCGTTGAAGGAAGATTTGAGTCGCAGGGATTTCACCTTCAACAGCATGGCCGTTGACGTCGCACGCCAGCTGCTTTACGACCCTTACAACGGCCTGAACGACTTGAGAGGGAGAACGGTTCGAGCCGTGGGGGATGCTGGCCTCCGTTGTGAAGAAGATGCGCTTCGAATCTTGCGAGCCTACCGTTTCATGCGAAGGGATGACGGCCCCTTGTGGGCTCTGGAGCCAACGCTGCATGCCGCCATCCTCGAACATCGGGGCCGACTGAACATGGTGGCGATTGAACGGCGTTGGATGGAACTTCAAAAGATGGTAAGCGCTTCACGCCCCGGTGAGGTCCTCGACCGCATGCAAAACGACGGTGTGTTGCGGTTTGTCTTCACAGACTTGACCGTACTCAACCCCGTGTTGTTCCACCTCATCGACCAACCAGCCTTCGCTCCAATGGGTCTCAATCAACGCCTGGCCTTCTTGATGTGTGAACATGTAACAAAGGATGCTGTGGCACAATTGCAAACGCTGCGCACTTCAAAAGATTTGCAACGCTCGACGGCCATGTTCCATGAGCAGCTCGGGTTTCTCCCAGAGGCGAGAAAAACCTCGCTTCGGGTGTTCAATCATGTCATGGGTTCGGCAGCAGAACACCATTT
Source organism: uncultured euryarchaeote (assembly GCA_937881505.1). Classification (GTDB taxonomy): domain Archaea; phylum Thermoplasmatota; class Poseidoniia; order Poseidoniales; family Poseidoniaceae; genus Poseidonia. Next base: position 10,212 of record CALGEM010000172.1, on the reverse strand, counting down.
AGCCGCTCACGAGACCATGGCAGAACACAGTGTGAACCTTCACACCGGCCTCGAGACCAACTTGGAAGGTATCATCGCAGTCAAGCGGTTGTGGGACCAAATTGAACGACCCATAGGGCCGCAACCCTGCTTGGTGGATGGTCACTGGATCATGGCGAGGACTGGAGCGGTGGAAGGCATGCGCTTGGGGAGGCTCAAACAGTGGTTGCACCGCATCCAAATTGAGGAAGGGTTGACCACCCTTGCTGAAATGGAGGCGGCCTTGAGTAAACTGCCTTACGAACACGGCGATGTTGAGGCGTGGCCAAGGCCCGTCTTTCCCTGAAAAACCGGCATCAATTTGATGGGGGAAAGCGTCGTCGTATCTCCATGGCGGCCATCCAATTACCTGAAAAAGCCATCTTTGACCAACGTGTTGAAGCCATCTCAAACCGAATCACTGGGATCACCAACAGCAACACGATGGCAGGGTTGCTCAATTCCAATTTCAAAAAGTGGCTCTCCAATTCCGCCATGTCTCCGCTGACGTTGACCGCTGAACTCGACACCAACAACGACCACCGTATTTCCGGCGATGAATTCGCTTCTCTGCTCGGTAAAATGACAGGAGAGCGACCCCCTGAATGGGTCGTTGAAATCGTGTTCTCCTTTGTGGAGGCCAACCCGAAGGACGGTATCCCCATCGATGATTGGATGGCGTTTCTAGCGGCCAGCGGCTTAGAAATTCCTGAGGAATTGTTTGAGAAAAAAATTGAGGTCTCTGGAAGCATCGCCATCCTTGAAGACTCCATTCTCGCTGGAGATGTCTTTTCAGTCACCGTTTCCTTCAACACCGACGTCGTCGCCTACGAGTTTGTTGTCGTGGAGCAAACCACCTCTCAAGTCCTTGACAGCATGCTCACACCCAACGCCGCCATGGACCGACCTGACTTTGATGAATTCACCCTTGAAATCGACGAGCCAGGCACCTACATGGCAGAATTGAAACACCTCGGTGTTCGTTTGGATGCCCAAAGTTTCACCGTATTGCCCAAGCCATCCACGGAAGAGCCCGTGGCTGATGAAACGGTTGAAGAAGCGCACGAAGAAGAGACCGAAGTTCACGTGGAGGTTGATGTTGAAGACGGGTTCCAAGGCTTTGTGACCTCGATTGAAACAGCCAAACTCCGAAGCGATGCACAAGCGATGATTGCAGAAGCACCCGCCTATGCTGTCCATAGCCACATCAACGCCGTTTCCCGAACCTTGCTCGGCGAGGGTCAGTACAGAAACGGCATCACCTTGCACTGCACCGATGACGGTGGAGCAAAGTTCAGGGTCATGCTCAAACCAAGAGAAATTGAGCCTCAAGTCGGTGAACGATTTGAGCAAAACGTGGTCTTGCACGATTGGGACGTCGCCCTCAAGCAACTGGTTTGTCGCGAACTCTGATCACTTCAACGCACGAGCGATCACGATGCGCTGCACTTCTTGGGTGCCCTCGTAGATTTGCGTAATCTTTGCGTCTCGGAAGAATCGCTCAACGGGGAACTCCTTGGTGTAGCCATAACCACCCAAGACCTGGATGGCACGTTCTGAAACCCACATGGCGGTGTCGCCAGCAAACAGCTTTGCCATGCTCGCTTCCTTGGAATGGCGAGGGCCGTCAGCATGGTAGTGTTGCTCCTTGGTCCAGGCCGCTCTGTAGACAAGAAGGCGTGCGGCTTCGATTTGCGTGGCCATGTCCGCAAGGTAGGCCATGATCATCTGGTGGTAGGCGATCGGCTTGCCGAAGGCCTCACGCTCGTGAGCGTATTGCAAAGCGGACTCGTACGCGCCCTGGGCGATGCCGAGGGCTTGGGCGGCGATACCGATGCGGCTGTTGTCAAGAGCGTTCATTGCAATGGGGAACCCGTTGCCCACGCCCTTGATGACGTTCTCAACGGGTACTTTGCAATCGTTGAGCACAAGGGTGCAGGTATCGGAGGAACGGATGCCGAGTTTGTCTTCCTTCTTTCCGACCGAATAGCCTTCGTAGTCAGCATCGACAATGAAAGCAGTGGTACCGCCGTGCTTCTTGCTGCCGTAGTCGGGGTGGTCGACGTCCTTGGCGAAGAGGACGAGAATCTGGGCTTGAGCGCCGTTGGTCACCCACATCTTCTCGCCGTTCAGGATGTAATGGGTGCCGTCTTCGGAGAGTTTAGCCTTGCACGACATGGCGGCGGCGTCGGTTCCGGCGCCGGCCTCAGAGAGTGAGTAGGCACCTACTTCTCCCGCTGCGAGGCGAGGGAGGAAGGTTTTCTTCTGGTATTCATCGCCATGGAGAGCGATGGTCATGGAACATAGACCAACGTGGACACAGTACATGACGGCAAAGGAAGGGTCCACCCGAGCCAACTCTTCGATGATGATGGCTTCGGATACATCATCGATGGGTGAACCGCCGTACTCCTCGGGAATTGTGATTCCGTGCAATCCGTATTCAAGGAAGGTTTGCCACTCATCAGATGGAGGGATTTGGTTTTGGTCGCGGTGCTCAGCCGTTGGAGCAAGCACCGTTTCGGCAAAGTCTCTTACCAGTTCACGAATCATTTCTTGCTCGTCGGTTTCGCCGAAGTTCATGCCCTCACCAATACTCCCAACATGAGGAGTTTCTTAACCCGTTTGATTGGTTGAAAATACAATTTTTTCCTATGTCTTCATATACCACCTGTGGAAGCCGCGTGTTGAGGCAGATAACATGGATGACGACATCATCGAATTTGTGATTGCTCAAGACCGAAAATACTCCATGGACCACCTGTGGTTTCAGCAGAAGGACCAGAAACTCATGATCGGTGTGAGCGAGTTCATGCGGGTGGAAATCGGCGACATCCTTCGCGTCATTCTTCCTCAGGCGGAAACCGAAGTCGACGAAGGTGGCAGCCTGTTCTCCCTCTGGACCGCCGAAGAGAAAGTCTCGCTGACCTCACCGTTTTCAGGTGTCATTTCCGACGTCAACGGAGAAGTTGAAATCAACCCCGATTTGGTCAACGATTCAGCCTATAACGATGGGTGGATCATCCTTCTCGAGCCCCACGAATTGCAAGTCAACCCCGACGACAAGCAACTTCTCGAGAACCTGATGGAGCACGACGAGTACGTCGAGTACCTCGCCGAGTTGTGAATTAAACACACCATAAGGTCTGTTTCAGCATCCCAAGGATGATGAACTCACACCCCAACCCGGCGTCATGACCGACGCCATGGAGCAACTCAAGGCCAGTTTGCAAAACGCTCCAGTCATCTGGAAAGGTGATTACCCCTACTTCATTCACCCCGTCACTGACGGTGTTCCTCGCATGGACCCGAGCGTCCTCCACGCCATCACTGAACTGGCGGTGGACCGGGTTGACTGGAAGGGCATTGATTTGCTTCTCGGCATTGAGGCGATGGGTTTGCCGCTCACCGCTCCCTTGAGCATGGCCACCGGCATTCCCTTGGTCATCGCACGAAAGCGCTCCTACGGCCTTGATGGAGAGGTGGAAATCGACCAGTCCACCGGCTATTCAAAGGGCGCCATGTACCTCAACGATTTGCGAGAGGGTGAGCGTATCGCCATCGTCGATGATGTGCTCTCAACTGGAGGCACCCTTGAAGCGGTCATCGAAGGCGTGCGCCGAGCAAAAGCCAACGTCACCGATATCATCGCCGTCGTCGAAAAAGGCGAGGGGCTCAAGCGCCTTCAGGGCCTTTATCCCGACATTCGAATCCAATCGCTGGTGCGCTTGGTGATGGACGGCGACACCATCGTTCTCCTTGACGAATGAACGACCTGTTGAGAATGGGTGGCTTCATGAGGGAGAGGCCACGCCCTCACGGTGAGGGGAAGCATGGACCTTGACCGCCACGACTTTGAATTGGACGAGTTGATGGAGCGTATTCGCGCCAATGATAACCGTTTGATTGCGCTTCAGGTCCCCGAAGGCCTCAAGATGCAGGCCCTTGAGATGATGGACACCATCGAAACAGAAACCAGCGCCCAAGTCGTGTTGGCCGCCGACCCCTGCTACGGTGCCTGCGACCTCGTGCACGACAAAATGCAGCTCATGGGTGTTGAGTTGGTCGCCCACATGGGACACTCCCAAATGAACATCGATTCCGGTATGCCCACGCAATTCATCAACGTCACCTACGACGGCGACCCCGAACTCAGCCCTGTCCTTCCGTGGCTCGAACAGCACCGCGCCATGGCTCAAGCACGTCTTTCCGAACAAGGGGAAACTTCCGAGTTGAGCGAGGAAGAAGCACAGGAGAAATTCATGGACGCCGTCGGACGCATGGCGCCCCTAACCGATACCAAGCTCGGCCTCGTCGGTTCCATTCAGCACCTCCATCTCTTGCCCGACTTCCACGACCGTTTGGAGAAGGCTGGCTTTGATGTCACAATTCCCATCGGCGGTGCACGCCTCTCCTTCCCCGGACAAGTGCTCGGTTGCAATTATTCGGGCGACGACCCCACCATCGGCCACTACCTCTTCCTTGGAAGCGGTGATTTCCACCCCATCGGCCTCGTCCTCCACACTGGAAAACCGCTGGCCATGCTCGATCCTTACACTGGTGAGGCCGAAGAGATGTCCTTACAGCGCATTGAACGTATTCTTCGTCAACGCTTTGGCCTCATCATGAGCGTCCAGGACGCCGACTCCTTTGGTATTCTCATCGGTGAGAAACCCGGCCAAATGCGTCGCACCCTCGCCCTCCGAATGAAGCGGATGCTGGCGAAGCACGGCAAGAAAGGCTACCTGCTGGCGCTTGAGCACGTTGGACCTGAACTCATCGACTTTTACCCCGTTGATGCGTTCGTCAACACGGCCTGCCCTCGCATCGCCATCGATGATGCCGTCAAGTACCGTAAACCGCTCATCACGCCGTTTGAGCTTGAAGTGGCACTGGGCGAAAAGAAGTGGGAAACTGGCTATCAGTTTGACGAGATTCCTTGAACCGGTCCTTGACACCTCCAAGAAGCAGGCTTGAAGCCTCGGTTTGAGACCACATCTTTTAGAACGGTTGACATCAGCATTCCCTTGATATGGTGGACTATCTTGACCGAATCGGCGCTGGGCTCATCATCGCCCACCCAGAGCGGTTGGATTTTGATTTCGTCCCCGAAGAACTGGTGGGCAGAGAGGATATTCAACGTGAACTGGCCTCGAAATTTTCCAACGTGGCCAACCCTGAAGGCGCCGCACGAGCCGTCATCACCGGGCCCGTGGGCAGTGGAAAAACCGTGCTCGCTAAGACCTTCTGCAGGGACCTTCAACGCCACCTCTCCGGTAAACGAGAACTGAAAGTGGCTCACATCAACTGCCGCAACGCCTCGACCAGCATGCGAGTCGCACAGCGCATCCTCCACCAGTTTGACCCTGGCCATCCCGACCGGGGGCTTTCGCTGGGCGAAATGCTCCTGAGCCTGCGCAAGATGCTACGGCGCACCTCCACCCACCTCATCGTGGTGCTCGATGAAGTGGACCACATGCTCCGACGGTCCGGAGACGAGCTGTTGTACCAACTTCTCCGTATTGACGAGGACCAAGAAGGGACGGGAACAATCTCTTTGATGCTCATTAGCCAAGAACAGGTGCTCGATGTCCTCGAGACAGCCGTCATTTCCAAGTTCGGTCAGTCCAATCACCTGCGCATCCCGCCCTACACGGTCGACGGATTGGAAGCCATCGCCCGCCAACGGGCCGAATTGGCTTTGGTGCCCGGCACCTGGAGCGACGCCACCGTGCGGTTGTTGGCCGAGCGAGCGGCGGGCAGCGGCGATGCTCGGCGGGTCATTGAGTACCTCAGCAGCGCCGCAGAACGCTGCGAGTTCCGACAAGACGGGCACACCGAGCAGGTCATCACGGTGGAGGACATTCATGCCATGAGCGATACCGTGGCCGTTGACACCCAAACGCGGCTCGAGGTGGTGGACGATCTTTCCGCCCAAGGCATGCTGGTCTTGTTGGCTATGTGCCGGCGACTTCGAACCGAAGAGAGCATGACCATGGGCGATGTAGAGCGCCTCTACGCCGTGGTGTGCGAAGAATACGAACAGAAGCCAAAGAGCCACACGACGCTGTGGAAGTACGCCAAACAAATCGAACAAGAAGGCGTGATCAGCACCCGTGTGGCCACCGTGCCCGGCGGCCGTGGCCGCACCACCCATCTGAGCATGCCGCACTTCCTTCCAGCCGACATCGCCAGCAGGCTTGAATTGCTCTTGCCGAAGCGACTACGGCGCAAATGAACCCACCAACCGAGACGAAGTGGCTAAATACGGGTCTTGAGTCGGACAAATCCCGAGAGGTGCTCCTATGGCAGAATTCATCGCAGTGGTCAACGACACGGACCCAAAGAACGGCGGAAAGTCCTACGCCCTGAAAATCACCGGAAACAACCATGCTCAGATGCTCGGAAAGCGCATCGGCGATGTGGTTGACGGCCTGTTCGTCGGTGAGGGCGACAAGACGCTCTCCGGCTACAAACTCGAAATCACGGGCGGTTCCGACAAAACCGGCACCCCCATGCGCCGAGACCTCGAAGGTGGTAACCGCCAATCCATTCTCGTGACCCAATCCACTGGATACAAGGGTGAAGTGGTCGTTCACAAGAAGAAAGGCGGCGACAAGAAGCGATTCCGATACAAGCCTGACGGCCTGCGAAAGCGACGAAACTTCCGTGGAAACACGGTGACACAAGACACCCGTCAAATCAACCTCCGAGTGGTTGAATCTGGAAAGAAACCACTCGCCACCATCCTCGGCGCCGAGGGCGAGGAAGCATCGGAGTGAACCCGAGAGGGTAATCGCAGAACATAAGGAGGGGGAAGCATGGCACGAAAGCTTCCCGCTCAACCCGAAGTCAACATCGGTTTGGTCGGTCACGTCGACCACGGAAAGACCACCTTGACCCAGGCGCTCTCGGGCGTTTGGACCGACACGCACTCTGAGGAACGAAAGCGAGGCATCTCCATCAAACTCGGCTACGCTGACACAGCCTTCTACAAGGATGACAAAGGCCAATTCTACGCCACGGGCAAGCGCCCTGACGGCGGCAAGGACGTTGAGAAGGAACTTGAGCGAGTCGTCTCCTTTGTCGATGCCCCCGGCCACGAGACGCTCATGGCCATCATGATCACCGGCGCCTCCATCATGGACGGTGCCATGCTGATGGTGGCCGCCAACGAGACGTGCCCTCAACCCCAAACTCGAGAGCATTTGATGGCCTTGGAAATTGCCGGCATTGAGAACATCGTTATCGTCCAGAACAAAATTGACTTGGTGTCAAAGGAGCGTGCCATGGAATCGCACGCTGAAATCAAAGCCTTCCTGAAGGGCACCATCGCACAAGATGCGCCCATCATCCCCGTCTCAGCTCACCATGACGTGAATCTTGATGTCTTGATCGAAGCCATTGAAGCAACCATTCCAACGCCAGATCGGTCCAAGGACAAGCGGTCCATCATGCACGTTGCCCGCTCCTTTGACATCAACAGACCGGGTACCCGCCCCGCAAAATTGCGAGGAGGTGTTATCGGTGGAAGCATCGTTGAAGGTGAATTCTCTGAAGGCGATGAAATCGTGATTGGCCCTGGTCGAAAAATCGAGAAGGGCAACAAAGCGATTTGGGAACCCATTGAAGCTGTCGTCAGCAGCATGCAGGGCGGTGGATTGAACCTCGAGACCATGCATGCTGGAGGCTTGTGCGGCATGGCCACCTTCCTCGACCCATCCATCACCACGTCCGACAACCTGTCCGGTCAAGTTGTCGCTCGCAAAGGCGACCTCCCTGAAGTCCACAGCAAAGTCTCCATCAGCGTCAATCTGATGTCGCACATGGCGGCTGGCGATGGAGAGGTTCCTGAAAAGATTCAGCCGCTGCGAAACAACGAGATGCTGATGCTGAACGTGGCCACTGCCACTTCGGTAGGGACCACCAGAAACGCCGAGAAGGGGCGCACCGACCTTGAATTGCGTCTGCCCATTTGCGCCGATAAAGGTCAGCGCATCTCGCTTTCCCGCCGAGTCGGTTCTCGCTGGCGACTGATTGGCTACGGCACCATCGAGTGAGGGTCGGCGATGCAGCACGTGCTCATCGACGCCTGCGGTTGGGTCGCTTGCATGGATGCACAATTGAACGTCCAAGCCGACATGGAAGCGCTGTTAGGTCCCTGCACCTGGGTGTTGCTTCCAAGCGTTGAACGTGAACTGCGCCGCCTTTCAATCGAGCGGGGAAAGAAGAAACCCTTGTTGCTCGAACTGCTCCAAAGCCGGGCCCTGTACCATACGGTTGAAGAGAGCGGTCATGCCGATGACGACCTCTTTGCATGTGCCCAAAGCAACAACTGGGCCACCCTCACGGTCGACACCCACCTCAAGCACCGATTGTATGAGGCCAACCTCCGCGTTTTGGAGGTCCGTCAAAACAATCACATGCACCTCGTGGATTCTCTATAGAGCAATCAAGGAAGCGTGAACAGAACGTCGTCTCCGTGGCCGTCAAGCCATCCGATTTTCACCCCAGCATCGATCCATGCGTGGGCGTAATTGATGGCTCCAAAAGCCCGGACGAGGTCGCCAGAGGTCAAGAAATGCTGAGCATCTGAGGCGTAATCATCGGCCATCCTCATCATGGTTGCTAGATGCTTGCCTTCGGGGCTCTCAGCATCGACCAAAGGGGTCGCTTTGGCTCGGGCTCGTCGAGTGATGTCAAGGTAGGAGCTGACTCGTTCAGGCGTGAGGGAATGCAACTCCTCGCTCATTCGCCGCCCTCCTTCTGTCGCTTCAACAAACGTCGGGCATCCTCTGACCTACCAAGGACCTCATAGAGTTCAATCGCCAACGATAACTTACCCATGTCCTCGGCTTCTTGGGCTCGCAAGAACATCTGACGACGTTCTTCCCAATTGCGAGCCATGGCCGCCTCTGCTGCCGCCTTGTAGCGCCCCTCGCGCTCAGCATCAGCGAGGTGGGGTGCTGTCCATCGACGCACCAAACCGTCTCTCGTCGCCGTTGCCATCGCATCGGGGGTGCACAAAACGAGCAAATCACCGAGGTTCATGCCTTGAGTAATCGGTTTCTCCTCCTCGCCCTCGGCAGGTTCGGTCATGGAAAGAAGGTGCCCTTCAATGCCCAAGACCCACCAACCATCACCGGTTCTCACGGCACTCATCGGTTCAACGCTGTCGTATTCCAAGCGGTTGATGGTGTCCCAACCGAATGGATGAGGGATACCTTCCCAAAGTCCACCATCGCTGCTCTGCAACAGCAAACGCCCATCGGTGAGCGAAGAGCACCAGCTCCAGGAACGCTCCTCGAGGCGACGCTTGCGGTCGTCACCCGTCAATCGGCCGCACCACAGGTGGCCCTCGGGGTCCTGCCAAAGCAAGTGCTCTCGGTCAAGCCATCCGACCAGCCGGCGAACAGGCCCGCTTTCAACACGGCGAATACCTCGCCCGTGCTGTGAAAAGAGGTGAATCTCGCCACGTCGCCCAGCCAAGGCCCAACCACCACCTGGTCGAGGGCGAAGGTCGCTGAAACCGCCCGGAGCGCTGCGTCCCTCGTTCACCATGGAACCATCGCTGGTGTTGAGCAAGAAGAAGCCGTGAGCAGCCAGCATGCCGATGGTCCCTTGAGAAGCACATGCAGCATGAACCTTGAACGGCACATCCACAGCCCACCTGGTCGAACCGTCCGCCTCGAGAAGTTGCAAACGAAGGCCCGAACTGACCAGCAGCCCACCCTCGACGGCAGCCAAGGCGGCGATGCGCCCTTCGGCCTGCCATGACCACGCCACGTTCCACGTCATTGCGCATCACCTGCCTTGAGGGCACCCCATGCAATTAATTGGGCCCGAGCCGCTTGAGTGAGTGAAAACTTACGGGAGCGGCCAACCTGCCTTGCCTGGAGAATGCCGTTCTTCAGCAAACGGTTGCTGATTTGGGAAAGTCGAGCCCGCTTGACACCCAGATGTTCAAGCATGGAAGCGTCCGAAGGCGAATAGTCCCGCTCTTGAGCGATGGCCACCACGTAGCCCTCGGAAGGGTTCAACGAACCCAGTACCAGAGGATGCAAGCGGAACAATTGTTTCCAACATTTACAATTCCGTAATGAAACTTGTACAAAATGGTGTGAAGAATATTGTAGTATCAGATGTACATCTTTTCGAGTACGAAAACAATACAACAGCTACAAAAATTTTATA
>CALGEM010000171.1 GCA_937881505.1 uncultured euryarchaeote | reverse complement strand
ATGCTCGCAGCTGAATTTGGCCCGCTTGAGCCCATCTCGCCAAAGGAGCGCAGCGAGGTCGCAAGGCGCTACACACTCCCGTCGGGGTATGAATTTGGGTTCATTGAATCCGTAACCAATCCGTTTTGTGGTGATTGCTCCCGTGCAAGGCTTTCGGCCAACGGCTCCATCTACACCTGTTTGTTTTCCTCAAGCGGAAGCGATGTCAAAGGGTTGCTCCGCCTAGGCGCAGGAAAAAGCGACCTCCAAACGGCGATTCGATCAATTTGGGAAAAACGAACGGACCGCTACTCGATGGAACGGAGCGAACAGACCGGTGATGAAAGCAAGGTTGAGATGTCCTTCATCGGTGGATGACCTCAGGTCATCGCAGGAAGTGAAACATCAACGATGAGGGCTCCTGCCGTCTGTTCGACAAGACGGAAACGCCAGGTGCCATCGTCTGCACCGATGGTCTCTGAATCAATAACAAAGTAATCGCCTTGGGTCACTGAATAACCAGCATCACGGTCGTGGAAGGAAATGTTGGTGCCAATGACGCCGTACACATCGGCGTCCGAAACTTGGCCCCGAATTGGCAGAGATTCTGTCATGTTCGCAGGCAACAAATCAAATTGGAGTCGTGCGGGGTCAATGGATTGGTCGAGACTGGTGATTCGCACCACATGAAAGCCGTTGTCAAGGGCCCGCACGCTGACCGAGGCTTGGGGTGCAGATTTCTCAACCGTGGTCAACGCACCCTGCATCAAGACGAAGACCATGCTGGAAAGCATGACGGTGATGGCGAGAAGAAGCACGGTCGCAATGACGGGGCTGACCGCTTCTTCATCCCGTCGGACCGGCCCTCGCATGCCCTTACCATGCCGTCAAATCACTTGAACACACCGATGATTCACGGCCGAGGGGCGGTGATATTCAGTCGTTCAGAACAACCAAAGGGGCTTCTCGCATTCCATGGCTCGCTTGATACCACCGATGGGACCAAGGCAACGAAGAATCAATTCCGTCAAAACATCACCACGCATGAAGGCATAACCGAGGTTTTTGCTTCGCAGTGAATTCTTCAAGGCTGGCCCCATCGACGCACGAACCCGGTCTTCATACGTGGTGAGCGGGGTGTTGTTGGTCAAGTGCTCAACAATAGCCTCTGCCGCAAAACAGCCGGAGATGATGGCTTGACTGATGCCACCGCCGTTGCTTGGCATGACCAAACCTGCAGCATCACCAACAGCAAGCGTGGTTCCGTCCACCATCTGTTTTACTGGACCTCCCATCGGGATCCAGCCGCCACCAAAGGAGACGATTTCGAGGTTGAGATCGGCGCAAAAGCGTTCCAAATGCCCCTTCAAATCACCTTTGAGTTTCCCTGCACGAACCCCCAGTCCCACGTTGGCAAAGTCTGGACCCTTCGGGATGATCCACGCATAACCTGAGGGAGCGACGGAACCAAGGAAGACGTCAAATGTTTCAGGCACGTTCCCTTTGACTTGGGCGTAGATGGTTGGGACTTGGTCTTCGGGACGGAAGGCAGGGTCTTGCCCGTGCCTCAATCGACCGACATGGGCCAGACTACCGGAGGCGTCAATGAGGTAATCGCAGGTGAACCTTCCCTCATTGGTCACCAACAATTCCCGATTGGCCTTGCGCTGTTGTTGTAGCCGCTTCAGCATCGTAGAAGTGCGCACTTCTGCACCGGCTCGAACCGCTTTATCTGCGAGATAGCCATCGAATTGCAGCCGATGTCCAGCAAAGGCATCCAATCCAAAATTGAAGGATTTTCCAGATGGTAGAAACACTCGCATGTTGTCCAATCTGTGGAGGCGAAGACGTTCGGGAAAGTCGAAGTATGTCTTCAGCCATGTGTGGTCCTCAAGATGCTTGAAAGTCCCGATGACCTCTCCCCAATTGGGTATGCATTCGCCACACTGCGCTGGGTTCCCAACGATGGCGCGACGCTCCAAGACCAGAACATCAATGCCTTCTTCAGCCAATCGTTGAGCTGCAGCACTGCCTGCTGGACCTGCACCGATAACGATGACTTGGCGATGTTCAATTTCGCTGACAGCCATGGATTCACCTCAAGCATGCCGATCCTTGACGATGTTGGTGATGAGCAACATCAGTTCCTTGGCCTCGCTGTCGGGAAAACGTTGCAGTTCTGCTTGCGCACGTTCAAGGTGAGTTCGAACCAAAATTTCGGCGTATTCCATGCTATCCGAACGTTCCAACAACGCCATCAATTCGTCAAAGTGCTCGTCTGAAAAATTCTCGATGAGTTCCGACAAGCGCTCGCGATGCCGCCCGTGAGAGAGCGTAAGAGCGTGAATAAGTGGAAGCGTCATTTTTCCTTCGTAAACATCGGCCCCCCGGGGTTTGCCCATGCGCTCATCTCCACGCAAGTCCAAGAGGTCATCAACGAGTTGGAAAGCGATACCCAATTCCATTCCAAACCGCTCAAGCGCCTTGGCCTGTTCGTCATCCAATCCTGCGACCAGTCCTGCACTGTAGCATCCTGAAGCAAACGGACCAGCAGTTTTCCCACGGACGATGGAAAGGTAATCCTCGGGAGAAGTCGCGAGGTTCAACACGTGGTCGAGTTGATGGAATTCCGAAACGGCGATGTTGGCACAACATCGAGCGATGATGGAGACGATTTGTGCAGAGTAGCGTCCACCGAGACCAAAACCTTGGACAAAAAGCCAATCTCCTGCGATGACGGCTTTGGCCTGGCCTGCTTGGGCGTGGATGGTTGGGATGCCTCGGCGTTGTTGTGCTTCATCGTTGATGTCGTCGTGAACGAGGGTGGCAGTGTGGATGAGTTCAAAAGCCAACGCAAGCGGCATAACGTCCTCTTTTTTCTTCCCGCCTGCAAGCTGATAGGCCAACAGGAACAAAATCGGTCGGAGGCGTTTTCCTCCTGCGTTCAGGACTCGCCCTGCTTCGAGGGCCACCTCGCCTGCTCCAACCTCAAGTTCCTCTTGGATGAGGTCATGAAGGGCTTGGTTCACCTCTTCACGCATGGATTCCAGTGCTGATTGAAGCACCTCAAGACTGCTGCCCACACCCTTCCCACGGGGGTGGGCTTCTTAACCGGTCGTCCACGCCCGTGACATGTGAGGGGCGACCCTCACCGAGGTGAACCGATGGAGAACAGTGAGTATCTCGTGATTCTCACCACGCCGTCAAGGAACGATGGCGTTCGCCTTCAAATTGAGCGAACCGTTGGCACTCACGGCAAACATCGTGACCTGCGTCTCAAGCAGCTTCCCCACATGGAAACGGCCATCCAAACACTGCGGGATGGAACAGGTGACATCGTCGCCATGAGCGCTTTTGATTGGGTCAAACACGATGTTGAGGGGTTGGCCATTGCGGGCCTTCTGCCAAGAAAGGAGCCTACCTGGGTTTTGGTGGCCGATGACAAACCGGAGTACTTGGAGCAAGGTGCGCGAGTGCTGTGTGAGCACGAACTGCTTCGCCGACAAATGCGACGTATGCGGCCTGACCTCATTCTCGAGACCACCGAGGAGGTGGTCAGTCGTCTTGGTGCAAAAGCTGAGGTGAAGGAACTTGACGAGGAGGATATTTGGCCGTGGATGGAAGAGCAACGACTCCAAGGCCATCTCGACGGTTTCATCGTCCCGCGGGCCATCCACGCTGGGCACCGAATGAAAGGACGGCGCCACACGTTGGGCCTCCAACGGGACCAAACCGAGAGCAACCGTGAACGGTTCATCCCGCCGCCGCTGCACGGTTTCACCCTCTTGGTGACACGTCAAGGCTTCCCCAAATCCAACATCTCGGACATGCTCGACCCGAGTGCTGAACTGGCGTATCGTTTGGAAACAGCGCTGCTTGAGAGTCTGGACCCTGCGTTGCGGCCCATCGTCGGTGCCTATGTTGAGCAACGAAAAATCTCCACCTTTTTGAAAAAGGCATCAGAGGAAGGTGATGAAGCACTGCTCACCTCCTTGGTGGACCCCAACAAGAAACGAGGCGTGTTCAAGAGCGGCCCTCGCGTTGAAATGCTCATTGAAACATTGAATCCCAGCGGCACCGTAACCGCAGCATGTGAACGGATTGTTCAACCGGAAAACAGCCACCTTGGCATGGTCAATCTCCTCAAGGAATTCATGGAATTGCTCTCGGTCATGACCACCGACCACGAGGGAACCAAACGGAACATACCCGGTATGCCTCGCTCATTCATGGACCCAAGCCCTCGGCTGATGGATTTGGACGACTGATGGCCCCTTCCGCCGGCACGAACACCCACAAGAACCAGCCTTCTTGGCCTCGTTGGACAGCGAAGACATATATGCTTTCAATGCGGCAAAAGCCGTAGAGGTGGAGTAGCCATGGACACGTCAGCGTTGTTGGGTGAACTCTACCAAGCCCGATTTGACGACCTCAAAGCCATCGCTCAACAACACGGCGTGGCGAAATCTGGCCCCGTTGAATCGCTGCGAGCACGCTTGATTCAACACCTTATTTTCCCCGATTGGGATTTTTCTCCCGCTGGACTTCGAAGTATTTCAAACAGCGATTTAGGAGAAATCTTGGGGCTGTTCGGCATTAAGAAATCAGGCTCTATCAAAGCCAGAAGGCAGCGCCTGCATCTTCATTTGAACCACGACCCGAAGTCATTGGCCATTGAGCGACTTGACGAGATGACAAGGGACGAACTCCACGCAATGTGCAAGGACCTTGAACTCACCCTTTCGGGCAATAAGCAAGCCCTCCTCGCTCGCGTTGCCGGGGTCTTGGCCTCACAAGAAAATGCATGGGGCAAGGTCAAGAAGAGTCTGCGAAGGCCCCGGGGGCCTGTCAGCGTACCAAAGGTGTCCGCTGTTGTCGCACCGCAAACTCCCGAAACCGTGGAAGAGACTGTTGCTTCTTTCGTGGAAGACCACGATGAAGGCTGGACCTACGAAGAAGAAATTTCCCTGAAGGAAGACCTCGCTAGCATCGGCCATGACGTCTCTTCCTCCCAAAGCGATGCTGAACTTGAGCAACACCTCCGCCCCGAGCCGGTTGAAGCTGCCAGCAGCGTCCCCCCGATGATTCAGCACGCTGGCGAAACACACAGTCTCGAAGTAGAAACCGCTCTTATGGAACTACGCGGGCGAACCGCAGAAATCCACGCCATGGCTCGGGATTTCCTCATGGTCAGTTCAACCACCAACCAAGAGGACATGACCGCCTTCATTCAATCCCTGCGAGGCCAGGGCTTTGCCACCGACCTTGCACCCGTTCACCAAGCCGTGGCTCAGATGATCATGGAACTTGATTTCAAGGTGCAAAACGAGAGCAACGCTGCCATCGCTCTGCCTCAATCATGGAGTGAGCGGGAAGCGCTGAGGCGATTCGAAGAAGTCCGTAGCACCCTTCGAGACCGATTAGAAAACATCCTCGCCCTCCACGCTTCAGACGTTGTGAAGGCCCGCATGGCCTTTGAGCAGGAGGGACGCGACCTGAACCTTGACCTACGCGTCCCCAGCGTCTCTGGGCGCTTGCACGCTTTGTTTGACCTTCATATCGAAATCGCTGAATCCCAAGCACTCCATGACCCTGTGGTTCAACGTCGCCAACGCATGATGAGAATTCTTCACCGAGGAGCGGTTCACATGCCCGAAAACGAGCGCATGACCATTGAACGACTTGAGCGTAACATCGCCTCCTTTGAGGAGCTCGTTCAAACCATCCTTGAATCCGGGGAGGACGGCTTTGACGAAGCCCAACAGGCACTCGTGATTCGCTTCCTTGAATCAAAGGGTTATGACGTCAACACCGCTCAACTTCGCCCCCGTGTGCTGGCATGTGCTGGTATTCTCGGCGCTGAACTTGGCTATCTTTCGCCCAGTGAAATTCCACGCATCGCTCCAGGCGTCTTGGTTACCGAAAC
>CALGEM010000170.1 GCA_937881505.1 uncultured euryarchaeote | reverse complement strand
TCGTGTAAGGCTTCGGTGTCCAAGAATTCAGGGTCCATTTCCAACGTTCGCTCCAAGTCAAATGCGCCGATGTTGATGAGTTCGTTCGGGTCGATGATGCTGTTTTGCGTCCGGGTGATGGGAGCAAAGGCGTTGATGGACTTGATACGAGACTCAACCTCAGCCAACCCATCTTCGTCAACGAGGTCAATTTTGTTGAGCATGATGCGGTCAGCAAAGGCCAGTTGTTCAACGGATTCGTTCTCAATGCCTTCGGGCTTTTCTTCGTCTAGGTGCTGGATAATGTGCTTGGCATCCACGACGGTGACAATGCCGTCAAGGTAGTAGCGCTCAGTGACCCGTTCGTCGACGAAGAACGTCTGTGCCACGGGTGCTGGGTCAGCCAGTCCAGTGGTCTCGATGAGGACACCGTCGAAATCCTTGATGCGGTCGTGCATGCTGTCAAGGGCCTCGGTCAAATCGCCACGAACCGTACAGCAGATGCAGCCGTTCATGACCTCAATGATGGTCTCTTCGGAACTCTCAACGAGGATGTTCTCGTCAATACCAACTTCGCCGAATTCGTTTTCGATGACAGCGAATTTCTTTTTGTGGTCCATGCTGGTAAGAATGTGATTCAACAGCGTGGTTTTTCCTGAACCCAAGAATCCTGTCAAAACGGTCACTGGAATTCGGTCGTCGGTTTCGGTTGCGGTACTCATGTGTTCACCTGCTTTTCCGATTTTTATTATGTATTTGAACAACACTAATAATTCCGAGTCTTGAAATTATTACTCGTCGCATGGATGGCCAGCCTTCAAAGCCTCAAACCCCCTCCGTCCACCATGGAAACGTGGCCCGAAGCCTGCTTCAAAGCCTACGATATTCGCGGACTCGCTAACGGTGACGGTACGGGAGAACTGACGCCTGAGTTTGCCTACCGACTGGGCCGCGCCCTGGCAACCTACCTTGAATGCGATTCCTACGCCGTTGGGCGGGACATCCGCGACTCATCGCCTGCGCTCGCCACGCAACTCATGGCCGGTCTGGCCGACGGTGGGGTCAAGGTGTTGGATTTGGGCATCGTCTCCACCGGGTGCGTTTACCACGCCTGCTGGACGCTGCCCGTGAACGGTGGCGTGATGGTCACCGCCAGTCATTTGCCCATGCCCACGCACAACGGCTTCAAGATGTGCCGAGGCACCTTGCCGCTGGCCGGTGAGGAGATTCAGGAACTCAAGGACGTCTTCCTCAAGGGCGACTTCCGAGAAGGCGCCGGCGAGGTGGTTGACCACCCGCACATGGACGACTACCTCGATGCCATCATCGAATCCACTGGCCCGCTGGCTCGCAACGTCAAGGTCGCCGTGGACTGT
>CALGEM010000169.1 GCA_937881505.1 uncultured euryarchaeote | reverse complement strand
ATCCATTGGTCATCATGCCTTCAGCGAATCTCGAGAATGCGGTTGAAGGGGCTTACTGGGCTGGTTTTGGAACCGCTGGACAGCGTTGTACATCGCTTGGAAACCTCATCATCCACAAGGACATCTATGACGAATTTGTTGGAAAATTGATGGACAAGGTCCACTCGACCCGAATCGGAGATTCTCTTGAACATGAAGGTGTTCTCTATGGCTCGATGCTCTCTGAGAAGTACGCAAACGACTTCCTTGAAGTCATCCAAATCTGCGAAGAAGATGGTGCAACCAAACTCTACGGTCAAGGAAGAATCACATCGGACAACAAGCCATCCGGATTTGTTGGAACGGCCGAAGATGGCGTATTCATGTGGCCTCACGTCTTTGATGGCGTCACTGAGGACATGCGTTGTTTCCACGAGGAAATGTTCGGGCCTGCCATCACCTTGGTCAAGGCGGATGACTTCGATCATGCACTTCACTTAGCCA
Source organism: uncultured euryarchaeote (assembly GCA_937881505.1). Lineage (GTDB taxonomy): Archaea > Thermoplasmatota > Poseidoniia > Poseidoniales > Poseidoniaceae > Poseidonia. The sequence goes on along the minus strand of CALGEM010000169.1, from coordinate 627 downwards.
ATGCAAGCCCGTACGGTTTGTCTTCGGCAATATACACCAACGATCGACTCGAGGCATATCGCTTCAAGACGGGAATCAAGGCCGGTATGACGGGAATCAACAACTCCACTACTGGAGCTGAAGCTCACCTTCCATTCGGTGGTGTCAAAGGCAGCGGTAATGGAACTCGTGAGTCGGGAATTTGGGTTATTGAAGCCTATTCGTACTGGCATGCAGTTAACGATGAACTATCCGGAAAATTGCAACTTGCCCAGATGGATGTTGACGAAATCGAAATGGTTGAAGCCGAAGTTGACTACTCTTCACTTGCATAAACAAGAGCCGAACAGGTCAAAGACCCCATCGTTACTCGCACGCAATATCCGCCCCCTATAGGGGGCGTGGTTGGTGTACCTAATGGGCGATGGTATCAAATTACCAATGCTGAATGGCATGGGACGAACAGATCGGATTGATAATTGGTGGGCGCAGCCTGCTGTAATGGCAATTGGCTTGACACTAGCCGTTTTGTGGACATTGTGGCGTGTTGTTTTCTTCTCAGATCACATCGATTACAATGTCAATGGTGCTCACGTCATTTCCCCGATGTTCTCTCCAAATGTACTCGAATGGGACATGTTCGCCGGT
>CALGEM010000168.1 GCA_937881505.1 uncultured euryarchaeote | reverse complement strand
GATGGAACGTCCGGTGACGAAGCCTTCGCCGGAGAGGCGACGGTAGAGGCGGGCCGCCTCTTCTTGGAGCGGTGCGGGTAGACCGGAACGGTCGCGAATGAATTGGTTGGCTTTCACCAAGTTTCGCTCACGGCTCTTTCTTGTCTTCGAGCGTTCGTCGATGACACGACGTCGACGCCAGTCTCGGCGGGCTTGTGAGCTCATGCCGTGACGGGAAGCGATACCGGTGTTGAGGTCGCGAACATCGATGGTGGTGTTGAGCCCCTTGTCAGCGAGGGTGTAGGTCATGGGGCGACCGACACGTGACCGGTCCTCACCGTTGTCTCGGTTGGTCCATTCTGCACCCGGGTCAGGGACATTTTCCTCTGCTACCAGTCCACAATCGCCGCAGGTGATTTCACCACGGGAGATGTCGAAATCCCAGTTGACGGCGCCGCACTCTTCGCAGGGTCGGGTGTGGCCCTCAAGGGTTCGGCGGGAATGGTCGTGAGGCGTCATGCCGGGCAGGGTTGGGCTCGTTGCGGTTTTGGCCTGTGTTGGCTCGTTTTTTTGTTTCATCATCTCAACTCCTTGTTTAGTAGTGGAACGTTGTGTTATATAAATCCGAGGTTTCTTTGCACACACTTGGTCTCGCTCAATACACGGTTTAGACCTGTGATTCAGTCTTGTGCCTCGTGCATAAGTTCACGTTTCTTGTTATAAACGGTCGTTCCTGTTCATGGGTGCGCTCTGCACGCTCCGGTTACGGATTTGAACCAAACAGCATCACAGGGTTCAAAGGCGTCCCGCGGTGCCAAGCCACTGAGGATTGAGATGCCAGCGACCGTGATTCTGGGTGCTCAGTGGGGCGATGAAGGAAAAGGCAAACTCGTTGACCGTTTGGCGGAACAAGCCACGTGGGTCGCCCGATTCCAAGGCGGAAACAACGCCGGACACACGGTGGTCCTCGGTGAACAGGTGCTGAAATTCCACCTGTTGCCCTCAGGCATCACCCGTAAGGAGTGTCATCTCGTGCTCGGCGACGGCATGGTCATCGACCCGTGGGTGCTGGATAAGGAATTGAGCGGATGGAAAGAGACCACCGGCGAGGACCCCCGTGGTGAACGCCTCTTTGTCAGCGAGCGAGCCCACATCATCCTCCCCTACCACCGCTACATGGACAGCCTCGACACCAAAATCGGCACCACCGGTCGTGGCATTGGGCCCACCTACGCTGACAAAATCAACCGTGTCGGGCTTCGCTTTGGCGACGTGGCCGAAGTGCTCGGTGATGAGGACTGGACCAACGCCACGGTGGCCCGCATGAACGCTTCCCTGAAAGCTGCCGGTTCTAGCGAGCGGGTGTCTGCCGACGGTTTGGCTGGCGACATCGCATGGATTCACGAGAATTACGCAAGCTCCATCGCCAACACTGGCTTGATGCTCGACAATGCGCTGAAACTCGGCGAGCATGTTATCCTCGAAGGAGCTCAAGGCACGCTTCTTGACATCGACCAAGGGACCTTTCCCTTTGTTACCTCATCCATCACCTCTCGAGGTAACGCCACGCACGGTGCGGGTATTCATCCCGGCCACGTGGGTGATGTCATTGGCATCACCAAGGCCTACATCACCCGAGTCGGCCACGGCGCCATGCCGACCGAACTCGATGACGAGGCTGGTGAACACATGGGCACGGTGGGCCATGAATTCGGAACGACGACCGGTCGAAAGCGACGCTGCGGTTGGTTTGATGCCGTGGTCATGCGCCAGGCTCAACGTATCAACGGGTTCACGGGTCTCGCCTTGACCAAACTTGACGTGCTGGGCGGGTTGGACGAACTCAAAATCTGCGTGGCCTACGAACTCGACGGCAAGGAGATCACCGAACTCCCCTCCACTGCCTCCGCCCTCGCCCGCTGCAAACCCATCTACATCACCATGCCAGGTTTCCCCGAACTCTCGCTTTCTGAGTGGCTGGCCATGGCTGTTCATGCCAACGAATCAGGAAAAGGAATCGCTGTCCTGCCTGCAGCCGCTCAACAGTACATCGCGAAACTCGAGACCTTGGTGGGTGTACCGTGCACCAGCGTTGGGGTTGGACCCGACCGTGATGCAACCATTGACTGCGTTTGATTCGCTCTCCTGCACAGGTGAAGGCTCAAAAGGGAGAGGCCCACCGCTCGGATTACAAGGGCGCTTAGCTCAGTTGGAAGAGCGTCTGGTTTGCAACCAGAAGGCCGGGGGTTCAAATCCCCCAGCGTCCACCACCCATGTCGAATTCGAACCCCTTGTTCGACGAAACTGAGCTTCCTTTGATGATTCGGTTCTGAAATTTCTGAGCACAAACTTCATCTCAATTCGGGATGTGTAGCCAATGTGGACGAGGAGAACCTGCTGTTTATTGGTGCCATCCTCAGCATCGCTCTGGGAGGTCTTTCTCTCCGGCTCGTTCGTAAAAACGTCAACCTTCCATGGAACGAAGCCATGGCCGCCCACATCCTTTGCCTCATGTTCATCACCAAAGGCATCCAGAACGCTGCGTTTGGCTACGTTAATTCCGAGTCAACCGGGGACATTTGGCAGTTCTGGGCACAGATTGCCGTCTCAATGGACTACATCTTCGAATCAAGCATTATGGCCATCGCTTTGCTTTATCCCGTCCCGATGTTGAGAAACATGAAACAGGTGAAAGTCGGTTTGGGTCTTGTCGTCGGTCTTGCTTTGTTCAGGCTTGTTCTCGATGTTGTCGGATTGAACTTCTCCGTCTTCGGACTCGCTGGCGTGTTTGTTTTCGTTGTCGTCTTGGTTTGGGGTACCGTCTACATCAAGTTTCGATTGATGCCCGCAGAAAAGTCCAATCCTTCAACACAAAACATAGCCCTCGTCGCCGGCTTGTTTACGACCCTCGTTCTCGGGCACGTGTGGATGTGGTGGCCAGGCTTTATCCTGCAGTCTGAATACTTCTACTTCCTTGACCCCTTTGGTGTGTTTAGTTCCACCGTTGCGAATTACATTTGGGTTGCTGGATACGCCGTTGGCATCGCCGCAGGCCTCACCATTCTCTTCGTGGAAATCCATCAAGCCATCAAAGGTAACATGAACACACTCCTGTACATCATCTCGCCTTATTTTGTGTTGGGCATCATTGGATTTTTGATCTATTCTCAAGGAGGCGGTTCCGGATTCGGGGTCCGGTCTGGGTCAGAGGGGAGCGTCCAATTGTGGGCCACGTTCACGACGAGCATGCACTTCACCATCATTCGGCCATTGATTGCGATGTATATTCTGCTCAGGTTTAGCCTCATTGAAATCAACGACGAAACGAAGCCGTTGGCGAAAACGATGTCCATCGTGTTGATCGTCGTCGCAACCTCTGCCATTCTTGAGTTGATTCAATCGATCATTCCCATCAATCAAATGATCAGTGCCGCACTTCTTGGAATCATTATCGCTCTGGGATTGGGCTGGGAAGAAAAATCGTTTCAAACTCTCGTTGCAAACCCTGCACAACTGCGAGAAAACATCGACAACAGATGGTTCCCGGAACTCGATATCCCTCGTCGAAACATCGGGCGGATAGAAATTGCCTGTTTGATTTACAGCCTTGTAAGCCTGCTCATTGCCTACTATGTTTGGGAATTCGACGTGATATTGGAACTCGAAATGCAGCGAGGTGGCTGACTTGACCGACAGCGAGAATGTGTTATCTGATCTGTTCTCAGGTGATGGTTCACGGAGAAACGTCTCCGTTTATTTGGCGGTGTTGGTCGTCGCACTGTTCTACCACGCAAGCGTTTATTGGTTTATTTTGGGCAGTGAAATTCAAGCGAAAGACGTACAAATCAACTACACCGTCGAATTTGAGGAGTCCTCAGAACTTTTTTCCGATTCAAGGACGATCAATGATGGTGAAAAAGAAACGCTGGAGTTTACGGCATCAGCCGACCTTTTCGGATCTAAGAGTGGCTTTGGCCTCTTGACGATTACCGTCTCCTACGCAGAAACATCAGGTGAGTTCGCTGACCCGTGCGATACAGTTTCTGTCGACCTTGCCTTGACCGACGTCTCGGCCGATTGGAACAACGCCAACAACGTGTTGAGCGGGGTCTCCTCGGATTGCGAAACCATCGCCCTCACCCTCTATGTTTATCCGGAGTACGACGGCCAACCGAAGGAAGTTACAGGAATGGATGCGTCTCACTGGAGCGATGCATGGTCCGATAGCTCCTACGGGCAAGGCATCTTCGAATTGGACATCGAAGTGATCGTCAATGAACCCATCACCTCGGGAATTCCTACTGTCTCCGACACAAATGAAGAAGTGGATGTTACATGGGAAGCCGTGTTTTACGATGTATCTGTTCAAGAATCCTCCTAAGTAGGGCATTTTTCAAAGAGATGATTGAGGTGAGACCGTGAACGCTTCAAGAAAACGGGCACCGATCATGTTCGTGCTCTTGTTGATGCTTTGCCCGGTATCGGGTTGTATTTTTCCCAACGAGGCCATCCCTGAAAACGATGCGCAAGAACAGGACCTCCCAATTTCCGAGTCGAGCACCCTCTCCACGCAATGCATCGAATTTCGTGGAGTGGAGCGCTGTTGGACGCTGTTGGTCCCTGCAAACGTTTCCACCGAACAGCCCGTTCCTCTGGTGCTTGACCTCCACGGGTATGGGCACACCAGTGCGTCCCAAATGAACATCTCTTCGTTTGCCTCCTTAGCGGTTGAAGAACAGTTTATTGTGGCTTATCCTCAGGGTTATGATTCGTTTTGGGGATTGGGATTTGATGGCATTGAAAATGATCTTGATGATGTCGGTTTTCTCTCAGCAGTTATTGAATCGGTCACCGAGGCGTATCCTATTGATGAAGCAAGAATTCACATGTCGGGCTGGTCAAATGGATGTAAAATGACGCAGCGCTTTGCCGTTGAAACGCAAGGCGTGGTGGCTTCCATTGGATGCATGTCGGGGTATCTCATGACCGAGGCCCCCTCCTCATACATCGCGCCGGTCCCGTTCATGGAAGTTCATGGTGTGCTGGATACGACGGTAAGTTATGCCGATAACACAGCGATGACCGTTTATCATTTTCAAAACGTCGTGGGATTCAACAAAGGTGCAATGCAGAACCTCGAGTATTGGGCAGACCTCAACGGCTGCAGCGGCGCAGCCCCCGAAGTGATCACGGTGAATGCAGACTACGACATTAGGGGGTATTCAGATTGCACCTCAAACGCTGAGGTGAGGCTGATGAGCCTTTTTTCTTCAGGCCACAACCCATACCTGTCAGGCAATCCCACAAACACTCAATCCACCGCTATTCTTTGGGACTTTATGTCCCAATTCGACCTTGAAAAGGTAGAAGACGAACCGTGACCTCATCAACGTTTGAGTTCGTTGTCAAGAATTGTTGAGGCTTTCTCACACCTCTGGGCGAAGATGAGTGAGGCCAAAGGGACGAGAATTGCCTGATGTTCTGGTTGATGAAAGTTCATTGACCATCACCATGATGGGACGCCATGGAACTCTCAAGCGCTGCCCAATGGGCTGAAATCATTGGTTTGGTGACCATCCTTGGTGCGGCCATTTACTCGTACTTCCAAATCAATGAGATGAAGAAGGTCAGAGAAGGGGCCGCCTCTCTCTCGTTGGCAGAACTCCTTCAATCAGCGGACTTCGCTGCGGGTATCATCCAGGTGATCGAGCAACCTGATGATCTGGACAACTGGGAGAAATTCAAGGAGTACCATGGTGAACGTTGGCCTCAGGCATTTTCCATCATGACCACCTGGGAGAGTCTCGGTGCCGTAGTTCATCGAGGCGACATTGATTTCTATCTCGTTTACGATTTTTTCTCAGGCATCGTTCAACAGCATCATGAAAAGTGTCAACCGCTCATCCTCTCACAACGTGAAACAGGTGGAGATACCCGCTTTGAGTGGTTCACATGGTTGGCAGAGCAATTTGAGGAATACGAAGTGAACGAATCTGCGCCTATGGCCGCCCATCTCCAGTACAAAGACTGGCGGCCACCGCGGAAAACTGAACGCTCCTGATCCTAACTTGGTAATCTTAGGGCTGCCAATCCTTGAAGGCGATTTGTGCGGGGATGACATCCTCCTGTCGTTCATAGTATTCCATCATGCGTTCGGCAATCCATTGAAGCCATTCAAAGGCCTGGTCGCTGCCTTGTTCTTCTCGGAAATTCTCAATGATTTGCCTGTTTTTCTTCCATGCCGTGATCATCGAGAGGGAGAATTGTTTCCGAACCACATCAAAGTCAAAATGACCGTCATGAAGCGTGATGGCGATGCTTTCCCATGTCAGCAGGACGGTGAACACCTTCGGGTAATCTTCTCCGTGGAATTCTTCCAATTCTGCAAATGTTTTGAGGTCGTCAGGCTGCATCCATATGGATATGCTCCCGTGTGAGAAGTCTTTGTTTTGCCACAATTCTGAGAGTTTCAAAGAGGAGGATGCCTTCCTGTCCTTCTTGATTTCGTTGATGGTGAGCCAACTGTAAATTGCAGCACCAAAGATGGTCACGAGGCCCAGAACTTCTGCCCACTGGGATGCAATCGCTAAATCCATGCAGGTTCTTTGGAAGGGTCAGTGTTTGAACTATGCGGCTGTTCAGGAATTGGAATCTCAACAGAGAATCGGACTGATGTTTAAGTAAAATCATTTTTTGGATAGAAATATGTCACTCGCACCAACCGATTACGACTTTGGAGAAGCATCAAACTACGAATTTGCTGAGAACGTAACTTGTGCCAACGATGAAGCGCGCAAAATGTTCATCGAAGCCTACGGCCACATGTTGAACTACAACCACGAACAAGCCATTGCTTGCTTTATGGCCACCACCGAACTCGACCCCAACTGCGCCATGGCCTGGTGGGGCATCGCCTACTGCGTTTCATCAAATTACAACTGGTCTCCAGGTCTTGGTTCCGGCCACGACCCCATCCAGCAAGCGCTCAAAGTGATGGACCACTGCACGGAGTTGGAGCAAGACCTGATTCGTGCCCTTTCCACCCGCCACTCGGCTGAAGCACGGGACGCTGCAGACCCCAGCGTGCTCAACATGGGCAACGACCCTGAATTGAACGTCGCCTTTGCCGAAGCCATGGCCCCGCTGTACGAGAAGTACGCAGGCAACCTGGATGTTACGGCCATCTACGTCGAGGCCCTGATGAACCTCAAGGCCTGGCAGCTTTGGGACAAGAACACCGCAACCGGTGAAATCACGCCAGCCGACGACA